>DATKQA010000295.1:0-3810 GCA_035523835.1 Candidatus Sulfotelmatobacter sp. | reverse complement strand
GCCAGGCCGGCGGCGTCGTCTGGGACGCAGTCGCCGTCGACATCACCGCGCAGAAGGCGGCGCTCGCGGCCCTGGCACGGAGCGAACGGCGGCTCGCCCTGTTGCAGGGTGTTGCGCTTGCCATCGCCGAGGCGGACGATTTCGACGCCGCGCTCACCGCGGCGCTGCGGCTGGCCTGTGAAGCCAACGGCTGGTCCTACGGCATTGCCTGGGTACCCGACGCCGCGCGCAATGTCCTAGTGGCCAAAGCTTCCTGGCACATCGACGAGCCGCGTTTCGCGGCGCTCGACAGCACGCGCGACGACACGGTCTTCGCGCCCGGCATCGGTGCGGTCGGCCGTGCCTGGGCCAGCCGCACCGTGCAATGGAACCGGGACGTGCAGGTCTCGGCGGTGGCGCCGCCGGCCCGCGTGCTGGCCATGCGCGCGGCCGGCATCCGTTCCGCTCTCGCCGTGCCGATCATCGTCGACGACGAGGTGCTGGCGGTGCTCGCCTTCGGCATGCTCACGCTTGAGGAGGAGGACCAGGACCTTTTCGATTCCATCACGGCGGTGGCGGCGCAGATCGGCAGCGCCCTGAAGCGCAAGCGCATCGAACAGGCGCTGCAGGAGAGCCAGGCGCGCTTCGAGGCCACCTTCATGAACGCGCCGGTCGGCATTTCGCATATCGGCCCGGATGGCCGCTTCATCATCGTCAACGACGCGCTTTGCGCGCTGCTCGGCTACAAGCGCGAGGAGCTGCTCGGCCGCACCGTCGAGGACGTCACGCACCCCGACGATCGCGCCGCCGCGCGTGCGCGCATGGCGGGCGTCTTCAGCGGCAAGGCCGAGCGGGTCACGGCGGAAAAGCGCAATCTGCGGCGCGACGGTACGACGGCCTGGATGGCGGTGACCAGCGCGGTCAAGCGCGATGCCGAGGGCAGGCCGCTTTATATGATCGCGGTGAGCCAGGATATTTCCGCGCGCAAGGCGATGGAGCAGAAGCTGCAGCAGTCGGAAGCGCGCTACCGCGAGCTGATCGAGATCCTGCCGAATGCCATCATCGTCCATATCGACGGGCGTGTCGCTTTCGCCAATCCGGCGGCGGCGCGCGTGCTCGGCGCCGACAGCCCGGAGCAGCTTCTCGGCATGGGCGCTCTCGAGATGCTGCATCCGGACGAACATGCTGCCGCCCTGGCAAATATCCGCGATGCCATGGGCGGCAAGATGGATTATCGCAGCGCTGCCCATGCGGTCGACCGCCGCGTGCTGCGGCGCGACGGCAGCGAAAGAATTGCCGAATTGACCGCGTTGCCGATCAATTTCGACGGCAAGCCGGGCTTGCTGGTCGCCGGCAGCGACGTCACCGAGCGCAAGCAATCGGAGGCGGAGCGTGCCGCATTGGAAGCGCAGCTTCGCCAGTTGCAGAAGATGGAGGCGATCGGCCGCCTCACCGGCGGCATCGCGCACGACTTCAACAACATCCTGACCGTCGTGCTGGGCAATCTCGAGCTGGTGCAGGAGCATGACAACCTGGAAACCGCGATCGCGCGGCGAGTTGCCGCCGCGATCGGCGCAACGCGGCGTGGCGCCGACCTGACGCATCGTCTGCTGGCCTTCTCGCGCCAGCAGCCGTTGCAGCCGACCCGCATCGACGTGAACGAGCAGCTTGCCGAGGCCATCCCCATGCTGGCCCGCACGCTCGGCGAGGCGATCGCGGTCGAGGCCGACCTCGCGGCGGGCGTGCCGACCGTCAACGTCGATGCCAGCCAGCTCGATAGCGCCGTGCTCAACCTCGCCATCAACGCCCGCGATGCCATGCCGGACGGCGGCCGTCTCGTCATCGCCTCTTGCAACGTGACGGTCGACAAGCGCGCGGCGACGGAAGCCGAGATCGCCGCCGGCGACTATGTCCGCATCAGCCTGTGCGATACCGGTTGCGGCATACCGGCGCATGCGCTCGGCCGCGTGTTCGATCCTTTCTTCACCACCAAGGAGGTCGGCAAGGGCACCGGACTCGGTCTCAGCATGGTCTATGGCTTCGTCAAGCAGTCGGGCGGCCATATCAGCGTCACGAGCGAGGTGGGCCGGGGAACCGAGGTTGCCCTGCTGCTGCCCTGCCTTGCCGGGGCGTCGCCGGCGGTCCGCGGTGAGCCCGTCGAGGCGGCGGTCGTCGGCGGCAGCGAAAGCATCCTGGTGGTCGAGGACGACGCCAGCCTGCGCAGCCTGGCGGTCGCCTTCCTCAGCGGCTTCGGCTATCGGGTCCTCGCCGCCCGCGACGCTGTCGAAGGCATGGCGGTGCTCGAGGCGCATCCGGAGGTGGCGCTGCTCTTCACCGACGTGGTCCTGCCCGGCGGCATGAACGGCGCGGAATTAGCCGAGCGCGCCCGCCGGCTGCGCCCGAACATCGGGGTTCTCTATACCAGCGGCTATCCGCAGGGCGCATTTTCCGCCGGCGCGCTCTCGCAGGAAGGCTTCCACCTGCTGCAAAAGCCTTATCGGCGCCGCCAGCTCGGCGAGATGGTGCGGTTCGCGCTGGCCGCCGCCCGCCCGCCCGTCCCGGCGCTGGCCGAAGGAAACTGAGTGACGACATGGCGAACGTTCTGCTGATCGAAGACGAGGCCGGCATCCGCGAGATCATTCGCGCGATCCTGGAGAAGGGCGGCCATCGCGTGGTGGAGGCCGGCGACGGCATCGACGGCATGAACCGGTTCCAGGTGGAATCGTTCGACCTGGTCATAACCGACATCATCATGCCGGACCGCGAGGGCATCGAGACCATCCGCTTGTTGCGTGCCGCGCAGCCGGACCTGCCGATCATCGCCGTCTCCGGCGGCGGCCGGGTCGAAGCGGGCGACTATCTCTATCTGGCGGCGAGCTTCGGCGCCACCGCCACCCTGGCCAAGCCGTTTTCGCCGGCGGAGTTGCGCCGGGTGGTCCAGCAGGTGCTGGAACCCTCGAGCCTGAACTGAGCGGCCCGGCCGGGTTGCGCCGCCCGGGCGGCGAATGCCAGAATCGCTCCCGATGAGCACCGCGCCGCATTTCGACATCGATGTCGCCGCCTTCTGGCAGGATCCCTACCCGACCTTGGCACGGCTGCGGGCCGAGGCGCCGATCGCCTACCTGCCGCAGCTCGGCAGTACCGTGTTCGCGCGGCGCGACGATATCTATCTCTGCGAGAAGCAGATCGATGTCTTCAGCTCCCATCAGCCGGACGGGTTGATGAACCGGCTGATGGGCCTGAACATGATGCGCAAGGATGGCGCCGCGCATCAGGCCGAGCGCAAGGTCATCACTCCCGCCATTTCACCCAAGGCGGTGAAGAGCGAGTGGGCGGCGGTGTTCCAGGCCCATGCCGACCGCATTCTCGACCGGTTGCGGCCGGCCGGGCGTGGCGATCTCCGCGCCGACTTCGCGCTGCCATTGTCGGCGGAATGCCTGAAAGCCATCACCGGCCTGACCAACATGCGTTTCCAGGATATGGATGCCTGGTCGCAGGGCATGATCGACGGCATCGCCAACTATATCGGCGATCCCACCGTGGAGGCGCGTTGCCATGCCGCGACCGCGGGGATCGACGCCGCCATCGACGACATGATCCCCATAGTGACGGAGCGGCCGAATCTCAGCCTGCTCAGCGTCATGCTGCAATCGGGCATGCCGCTCGCCAGCGTGCGCGCCAATATCAAGCTCGCCATCAGCGGCGGCCAGAACGAGCCGCGCGACGCCATCTCGGGCACGACCTGGGCGCTGTTGACCCATCCCGCCCAGCTTCAACTGGTGCGCGACGGAAAAGCAAAATGGATCGACGTGTTCGAGGAATATACCCGCT
>DATKQA010000294.1:0-5000 GCA_035523835.1 Candidatus Sulfotelmatobacter sp. | reverse complement strand
TCGTTCAACCACCACTGGCGATTCAACGCGAACAAGGCCTGGGTCACGCAGGCGGCGGCCCGATAGGCGCAACCCGCGACATAGGCAATATCGCCCCGTTCGGCGGCCTTCAGGCCGATGAGGACGCTGAACCGCGCCTCGTCGATGGTGCGCTCTATCATTGCGGCACGCAGCGGCTCGGGATAGGGCGACAGGCGCCGCTTGCGCGGTTCGATCGCAGCATCGGCATCCCATAGCACCCGGCAGGTCGCGATCTCGCCGGCATAGATGATCGATGGAAAGCCGGCGGGATGGCCCTGTTGATAGTTGCACGCATAACGGCCCGCGAGCGCATCGTCCAAAACCCGGTCGACACGTTCGAGATCGCGGTAGATCAGGTCGACCGCATGGCCCGCCACCTTCAGCCAGCCGCCGCCGTCGACCCACGGACCCCAGCCGCCGAATGGCGTGACCAGGCTCGGCCGCCTGTCGTCGTCGAGCCCGGCTGCCGCGGCCGCCAAGGTGCGCGGGTCGAATGGCCGGGTCCTTCGGTAGTAGATGCCGATGTCGTAGTCGGAATCGGGCTGCTGCCGCCCGCTTCCGCGCGAACCGCCGAGAACGATGGCCGCGATACCGTCGATCCGCGACAGGGCTTGCACGATGAGGTCCAGCAACGCCGTTTCTTCAGCCAGCATGGCACGCCCTGTTCGCACGCCGCTTCCGCGCCGCGCGGCCGCTTCGATGCCGTATTGTCGGCAGCTTAGCATCGCCGTCCTGCCGGCTTAAGCTCTCGCGGATAGGGACGCTGCTGCCGAGGCCGGTTCGGGAGCCGCTGATCTGGCCGGATAGGGCGGACGCGCCGCTTTGTGGGCCGCGTCACTTGACCGCCGGCGGCGCTTCGATCTTGATAGGACGACAACGAGCGCGGGGGATGCAGCCATGTTTCGCGTGGCAATGACTTTGTCGCTTCTGGTGGCGCTGGGCCTGCCGGTGCTGGCCTTCGCCGACGGGCAGAACTGGGCCATCGGCAAGTGGGAGGGCGACATCAACGGCATGCGCAGCCGGAAGTACGGCACCCATCGCGTGCTGACCATCACCTCGGTCGCGCCCGACGGCGCCGCCAAGGGAAGCTGGGCCTCCGACGAGACGCTGCACCCGCCGATGCATGTCGATGCCGACAGCATCCACTTCGCGCCGGGCAACGCCCTGTCGCGTGTCGATCTGAAGAAGACCGGCGCCGACGAGCTGACCGGCACCATGGTCTATGGCGACAAGACCTATCAGATCCGCCTGAAGCGCTCGGCGCCGTAGGCGGCCGGCAGCGGATCAGTCGGCCGCCAGCAGCGCTTTCAACTGGTAGAGCAGGTCGAGCGCCTGGCGCGGCGAGAGCCGGTCGAGGTCGGTGGCGGCGAGCAGCCGTTCCACCTCGGAAGCCTTGGCCGCCACCGCTTCGGTCTGCTGCACCGCCGCCTGGAACAGCGGCAGGTCGTCGGCAAGCTTCGCCACCGCGCCGGTCTGGCCGCTTTTCTCCAACGTGGTCAGCACCTCTGCGGCGCGCGCCACCACCGCCTTCGGCAGGCCGGCCAGCTTCGCCACCTGGATGCCGTAGGAGCGATCCGCGGTGCCCGCCGCCACCTCGTGCAGGAACACCACCTCGCCCTGCCATTCCTTGACCCGCATGGCGTGGTTGGAAAGCTCAGGCAGCCGCGCGGCCAGCGCGGTCAGTTCGTGGAAATGCGTGGCGAAGAGGGCGCGCGAACGGTTGCGGTCGTGCAGGTGTTCGACCGCGGCCCAGGCGATCGACAGGCCATCGAACGTGGCCGTGCCGCGGCCGATCTCGTCGAGGATGACCAGGCTTCGCGGCGTGGCGAGATTGAGGATGGCCGCGGTCTCGACCATCTCCACCATGAAAGTGGAGCGGCCGCGGGCGAGATCGTCGGCGGCGCCGACGCGGCTGAACAGCCGGTCGACCACGCCGATCTCGCAGGCCGTCGCCGGCACATAGGCGCCGATCTGCGCCAGGATGGCGATGAGCGCGTTCTGCCGCAGGAAGGTGCTCTTGCCGGCCATGTTCGGGCCGGTGACCAGCCAGAGCCGTTGGCCCGGCGACAGGTCGCAGTCGTTGGCGACGAAGCCGGAGGCCTGGCTCGCTTCCCGCGCCGCCTCCACCACCGGATGGCGGCCGCCCTGGATGCGGAAGGCGAGGCTCGCATCGACCTTCGGCCTGACATGGCGCCGCTCGACCGCGAGCACGGCGAGCGCGGCGGCGACATCGAGATCGGCAAGCGCCGCGGCCGCCTGGCCGATCTCGCGCGCCCGCGCCGTCACCTCGCCGGCCAGGTCGTCGAACAGCTCGAGCTCCAGCGCCAGGGCGCGCTCCGCCGCGCGGCTGATCTTGGCTTCGAGCTCGCCGAGCTCGACCGTGCCATAGCGCACCGCCGAGGCCATGGACTGGCGATGGATGAAGCGCTCGCCCATGCGCTCCATGTGCCGCGGCGTCACCTCGACGTAATAGCCGAGCACGTTGTTGTGGCGCACCTTGAGCTGCGGCACGCCGGTCTCCTCGGCATAGCGCGCCTGCAGCGCCGCCACGTGGCGCCGGCTCTCGTCGCGGAGCCCGCGGAATTCGTCGAGCTCGGGCCGGTAGCCGGCGGCGATGAAGCCGCCGTCGCGGGTCAGCACCGGCAGTTCCGCGGCCAGCGCGCGACCGAGCCGCGCCACCAGCTCGTCGTGGAAACCGAGCGCCTCCACGGCCTGCGCCACCAGCGGCGGCAGCGGGCCGAGCCGGTTCTCCGCCAGCGCAGCGCGCAAGCGCCGCGTCTCGGCCAGGCCGTCGCGGATGGCGGCGAGATCGCGCGGCCCGCCGCGCCCGAGGCTGAGCCGCGACAGCGCCCGCTCCAGGTCGGGCGTCCGCGCCAGCACCTCGCGCACGCGGGCGCACAAGGCCGCGTCGGCGACGAAAAGCTCGACCTGGTCGAGCCGCGCGGCGATCGCTTCCGCCCGGTTGAGCGGCGCGGACAGCCGTTGCGCCAGCGCCCGCGCGCCGGCGCCGGTCAGGGTGCGGTCGATGCAGGCGAGCAGGCTGCCGGCGCGTTCGCCGGACAAGGTTTCGGTGAGTTCGAGATTGCGCCGCGTCGCCGCATCGATCGCCATGACCGCGTCCGACTCGAGGCGCACCAGCGGCTTCACCTGCGGCAGCCTGCCCTTCTGCGTCAGCGCCACGTAATCGACCAGCGCGCCGGCGGCGGCCACTTCGGCGCGGGTGAATGAACCGAAGCCGTCGAGCGCTGCGACCTGATAGAGCGCCTTCAGACGCTTCTCGCCCGAGGCCGCGTCGAAGCGCGGCCCCGGCAGGGGCGTGAGCTTTTGTTTCCATTCGCCGAACAGCTCGAAAAGCTCAGGCTGCGCCAGCAGGCTGTCGGGCAGCAGGAGCTCGCCGGGCTCGAGCCGCGCCAGTTCGGCGCCCAGGGTGGCGACGCTCGCCGGTCCGGCGGCGATGTCGCCGGTGGAAATATCGCACCAGGCGAGGCCGAGCCGGCCTTCGGCGCGGGCCAGCGCCGCCAGGTAATTGTGCCGGCGCGCGTCGAGCAGGGTGTCCTCGGTGAGGGTGCCGGCCGTGACCAGGCGGATCACCTCGCGTTTCACCACCGCCTTGGCGCCGCGGCTTTTCGCCGCCGCCGGATCCTCCACCTGCTCGCAGACCGCGACCTTGTGCCCGGCGCGGATGAGCCGCGCCAGATAGGCGTCGGCCGCATGCACCGGCACGCCGCACATGGGAATGTCCTCGCCCTCGTGCCTGCCGCGCTTGGTGAGCGTGATGTCGAGGGCGCGCGACGCCGCCACCGCGTCGGCGAAGAACAGTTCGTAGAAATCGCCCATGCGGTAGAACAAGAGGCTGTCCGGATGCTCCGCCTTGATGGCGAGGTACTGCGCCATCAGGGGCGTGATGGCGGACGGCGCGTCGGAGGCGGAGGCGGACATGGGATCGGGAACAGCGGCCGAAATGCGGGTGCAGCCGCCGACACTAGAGCATGATGTTATGAGATTAAACCGTCTGCGCTGCCCCATGGCGAAACGATCCGCCAGGTGCGCCGGGCTCCATCAGGCCCGGTCTCCTTGCGATCGGGCCTGATGGACGGCGCTTGCGGGCCGGATTGAAGCCGCCTTCAGCCGGCGGCGCGAACCTCGCTCTGGACCGTGCGTTCGGGGGGGAAATGCACCGTCGCGGTGGTGCCGCGGCCGGGCGCGCTGTCGATGGCCAGGCGGCCGCCGTGCAGGCCGACCAGGCTTTGCACCAGCGGCAGGCCGAGGCCGGTGCCTTCGAACCTGCGCCCGAGGGAACTGTCGATCTGGCCGAAGGCCTCGAGCGCCTTGCCGACGTCTTCCGGCGCCATGCCGATGCCGGTGTCGGCGACGGCAAAGACCAGGCCGCCGGTCGCGTCGCACCGGCCGGAGAGCGTGATGCTGCCGCCTGCCGGCGTGAATTTCACCGCATTGGACAGGAGGTTCAGCAGGACCTGCTTCACCGCGCGGGCGTCGGCGCGCAGCAGGAGCGGTTCGCCCGGCAGATCGACCGCCAGCCGCAGCCCGCCGTCGGCGGCGCGGCCCTCGACGATGCGCAGCGCCGCTTGGGCGAGCGAGCGCGCATCGACCACTTCCTCCTGCAGCTCGCGCTTGCCGGCCTCGATCTTCGAAAGATCGAGGATGTCGTTGATGACGCCGAGCAGATGCGCGCCGCTGTCGTGGATGTGCTGGACATATTCCTGGTACTTGGGATGGCCGAGCGGGCCATAGACCGTGCCGATCATCAATTGGGTGAAGCCGAGCACGGCATTGAGCGGCGTGCGCAGCTCGTGGCTCATGTTGGCGAGGAATTCCGACTTGGCGCGGCTCGCCAGTTCGGCATGCTCCTTGGCCTCCCGCAATTCGGATTCGATGCGCTTGCGCTCGGTCATGTCGGTCTGGGTGAAGACATAGCCGCCGTCGGGCATGGGATGGCCGCGGATCTCGTAGACGATGCC
>DATKQA010000293.1:0-5851 GCA_035523835.1 Candidatus Sulfotelmatobacter sp. | reverse complement strand
TTGAGCGAGGCGTCGACGCCGCGCTCCTCCAGCATCAGCGACAAGAGCGGCATGGTCAGGCCGATGCCGAGGCCGAAGACGGTGATGGCGGAGATGGCGGCGGCGAGGCTCCAGCGGCGTTCGCCGGGGCTGAGCGCCGGCGCGGCCGCCTCAACCACGGCGGACGCGCACGCCGCCCCGCCGGTAGCCCCAGAGCGGCACGGCGCCGTCGAGCCGCGCCGCGGCAAGCCGCCGGCCGATCTCGCCGAGCATGAATTCGGTCACGTCGGCCAGCGGCAGCTTCAGGGCTTCCGCCAGCGGCACCCAGTGCAGGTCGAGCAGTTCGCCACTGCCGCCGAGCGCGCCGCGCGCCGTGCCGCCCTCGGCGATGAAGAAGCGGGCGTGAAAGCGGATCGGGCTGGCGCTCGGCGTGATGGCACGGGCGAGCACATCAAGGCCGCCGAGGTCCGGGCGCAGGCCGCTCGCATCGAGCTTGCCGAGCAGCAAGCCGGTCTCCTCATGCGCCTCGCGCACGGCGGCGACGGCCAGCGCCTGGGCGCGCCGCGGCGTGCAGACGCCGGCGAAGCGCGCCACCACTTCCGGCCGCAGCGGCCGGAGCGGCACGATGCCGGCGTCCGCCGGGTCGAGCCGGCCGCCGGGGAAGACATAGACGTCGGGCATGAACCTGTGCCTGGTCGCCCGCCGGCCCATCAGCACTTCCGCGCCGTGCGCGCCGGGCCGGTGCAGGATCAGGCTCGCCGCGTCGCGCGGCCGCGCCGGCCGGGCGCCCTCGGGCAGGGGGGCGAAGGCCATCATTCCTCGCCGTTGGTCGGTTTGCCGTGCAATTGGCGATAGACTTTGACCGGGCGATCCTCGTCCGGCCGGCGGCCGATCAGGCTGGCGATCTGCTCCAGCACGATGCCGGTGATGCGCGGCAGCTCGAGCTGCAGGGCTTCCGCGACCGGGATCCAGCGCAGATCGAGCAGCTCGCCGCTGCCCTTGATGGTGCCGTGCGCATGCTCGGCATTGGCGGCAAAGAAGCGGGCATTGAAGCGCTTCGGCCGATAGGGCGGCGTCACCGCGCGCACCACGTAGTCGAGCACGTCGAGCGCCGGGGCGAAGCCGGTGGCGAAGAATTCGCGCCAGTTGGCCGGCACCTCCGCGCCCGGATCGGGATCGGCGCGGGCGACCAGGAGCCCGGTCTCCTCGAAGGTCTCACGCACCGCGGCGGCGGCCAGCGCGCGCGCCCGCGCCGGCGTCGCCGCCTTGCGGAGCCGCGCCGCCACCGGCTCGCGGAGTTCGGCGGCGACCCGCACGCGCCAGTCGTCCGGATCGACCCGGCCGCCGGGAAACACGTAGCGGTTCGGCATGAAGGAATGGCCGCCGTGCCGCTCGCCCATGAGAATCTCTGTGCTGTGGCGGCTCTGGCGATAGAGGATGAGCGTGGCGGCATCCCGCGGGCGCGCCGCGGGCTTGGGACTGGTTGCTTCGGACATGAACGGCTTGCGACGAATGGTTGGCGAAATCTGCTTCTAAGGTGCGCCGGGCGGCAGGCCCTGTCCAGCCGTCTCGCCCGGCTCGCCGCCGAAGCCGTGCATGGCCCTGGCCCATTGCAGGCCGATCAGCGCGCCCTTGACCCGGGGCAGCAGGATGACGGTGAGCAGGAGGGCGAGCGGCAGCCAGATGGCATATTGCAGCCAGGCCGGCGGATCGGCGTGCTGCTGCAGGATCAGCATGCCGGGAATGACGATATGGCCGACGATGAGGATGGTGAAATAAGGCGGGGCGTCGTCGGCACGCTGGAGCTGCAATTCAAGGCCGCAGGTCTCGCAGAACGGCCTGACCTTGAGGTAGCCGCGGAAGATACGCCCCTTGCCGCAGCACGGGCAGCGCAGCGCGAAGCCGCGCCGGAGCGCCGGCCCGAGCGGCTGTACCGCGGGCGCGGCGGCGGAGGAGGTGGCGTAGGTGACGGGCATGGTGACGCCGCTTGCTGTGGGCGGCACATTGCGCGGCGGCATGCCGGCGCGCAAGCGATGATGTCGCAGACCTGTCCCGTGTTGCGCCGATGATCCCGCAGCGATTCGGGTAAAGCCTTGGTTTCTCGGGATTAACCATTGTCTTGACTTGATTTTTCGCCTCTTCAAGTATAAGTTGAAGTGCCTAGCCGGCGACTCCGCCGGCGTGGTTTTTGGACCTGCGATGCCCCGATCCCTGCGCCTAGGGCTGTTGCTGCTTGCCGTCGCGGCCGGTTGTGCCGCGTCATCGGCCGTGGCCGCTGCCGAGACGCCGGCCACGGGCGGCAGCCCGGCGCCGGCGGCGACGAAACAGTTCGAGTTTCCCGGCTTCGAGCGGCTCAACTTGGGCGGCGCCGAAACCAGCGGCGCCAACATCATCCAGTACCGCGGCTTTCGCGCCGGCACGATGGCGACGGTCGGGCCGGAACGCGGTGCCGCGATCGGCGACGGCCCGGTCGGTTTCGCCGGTGAGGAAGTCGGCGCCTTCGCCGAATATCGTTTCGATGCGTTCAAATTCACCGCCAACGCGCGGCGCGACGCTTCCCTGGCACCGCTGCAATCGCACAGTTCCGCCTTCACGGTCGGCTTCGGCTATGGCGCCAAGCTCGCCTCCGAAGTCAGCCTCGCCGTCGGGCCGAGCGCCACCTGGGCCAACGGCCATGGTTCCTGGGACGATCCGCTCGGCTTGGCGCCAGCCACGCCGGGCGGCCGCAACGGCCTCGCCAGCGGCATTGCCTTGCACGATGTCGGCGCCAGCATCGCCGTCAACTGGCAGTTCCTCGACCGCTGGCAATTGACCGGCCTGGCCGGCGCGCGCCAGCTCTTCAACGATCCGGGCTTCACCAACGAGTTCGAGCCGGGTAGCACGACGCAGCTCTTCACCGGCTTCGCCTTCGGCTATCGCTTCTGAGGCGCCAGCCCACCATCGCCTATCGCGGTCTGCCGCCGGGCTTTAGACTTGCGGCCGGAACCGGCAGGGAGAGCAGGCGATGGGCGACATTTCCTTCGGCTTTCAGGCCGCCGCGGCCGATGCGGGCAGGCAGTCCGACGCGGTGCTCTATCGCGACCTGATCGACGATTGCGCGCTCGGCCATGAGCTCGGCTACGACGCCGCCTGGCTGCTCGAACATCACTTCAGCGACTATTATCCGACGCCGAGCCCGCTGCTGCTGATGGCGCATATCGCGGCGCGGCTGCCGGAACTCTCGCTCGGCACCTCGGTGCTGGTGCTGCCCTGGTATCACCCGCTCCGGCTCGCCGAAGAGATCGCCATGCTGAACAGCCTGACGCGCGGCACCTTGCATCTCGGCATCGGCCGCGGCACCGCCAAGATGGAATACGACGCCTACAACATCGACATGAACGAAGGCCGCGCGCGCTTCGCCGAAGTGTTCGAGATCGTCGAGAAGGGCCTGGCCGGCGGCGCCTTCACCTATCGCGGCCGCTTCTGGACCATCGCGCGTCCGATCCGGCTGCGTCCCGAGCCGGTGGCCAAGCCGGTGCGCTTCTACGGCGCGCTCGGCAGCCCGGCGAGTGCCGAGGTGATGGGCGACCTCGGCGTGCCGCCGATCTGTCTCTCGACTTTTCCCGACGGGTTGCTGGCGAAGATCCTCGCCCGCTGGCGCGCGCGGGCCGGTGCCAGGGCCGACGGCGCCATCCTGCCGATCTCGGTCAAGATGTTCATCGCCGACAGCGACGCCGAGGCGCGCGAACTCGGCCGCCGCTACTATCCGGCGTATTTTTCCTTGCAGGCGGATCACTACGAGGCCGATGCCGATCCCTGGGCCGGCATTCCCGAATATGCCGATTTCAGCCGCATGTTCGCCAACCTGCGCAAGATGGCCGACCCGGCGGAGCTCGATCCGTTCCTCGATTCGAATCTGGTCGGCAGCCCGGCGACCATCTGCCGGCGCATCGAGGCGCTGGCGGCGCTCGGCTTCAACTATTTCCTGGTCTCCTCGGCGACGCCGGGCACGCCGCGCGCGGTGCGGCGGCAGATGATGACCCGCTTCGCCGAAGAGATCTGTCCGCGCTATTCCCGGACGATGCGCCGCGGCTGACAGCTTGCCGGCGGCGAGCGGCTTCAGCCTTTGCGGCCGCGCTGGCCCGGGCGTTTGGAACCGGCTTTGCCGGTGCTGCGCTTGCGTGTTGCGGCCGGGCGGAACCTGCCGCGCCGCTTGGCCGCCGGCGCGCCGCCGTCGAGCAGTTCCAGCCGCAGGCCGCCGGTGATCGGCGCCGCTTCGACGAGACGCACGGCGACGGTCTGGCCGAGCTGGTAGGTGACGCCGCTCTGCCGGCCGACCAGCGCGTGGCGCGTCTCGTCGTGGACGAAATAGTCGTCGCCGAGAGTCGAGATCGGGATCAGCCCGTCGGCACCGGTCTCCGCCAGCTTCACGAACAGGCCGAAGCGGGTGACGCCGGAAATCCGCCCGCGGAAATCGGCGCCGATGCGCGCCGAGAGAAACGCGGCGGTGAAGCGGTCCATCGCCTCGCGCTCGGCCGCCATGGCGCGGCGCTCGGCGTTCGAGATCAGTTCGGCGGTGGCGGCGAAGTTCTCGATGTCGAAGGGTGAGAGACCGCCGTCGCCGAGCCTGCCGCCGGTAATCAACGCGCGATGCACCAGGAGATCGGCGTAGCGGCGGATCGGCGAGGTGAAATGCGCGTAGCGGCCAAGATGCAGGCCGAAGTGGCCGATATTGTCGGGACTGTAGACCGCCTGCGCCTGGGCCCGCAGCACCACTTCGTTGACCAGGCTCTCGTGCGGCGTGCCGGCGACCTTGGCCAGGATGCGATTGAACAGGCGCGGCGCCAGCGCCTGGCCCTTGGCCAGGTTGAGATCGAGCGTGGCGAGGAAGGCGCGCAGCGCCTCGAGCTTGTCGGCGGCCGGCTCGGCATGCACGCGATACATGCAGGGCTGGCGCATCGCCTCCAGGCTCTCGGCGGCGCAGACATTGGCCTGGATCATGAACTCTTCGATCAGCCGATGCGCGTCGAAGCGTTCGCGCGGCAGGATCGCCTTGATATAGCCGTCCGCGCCCAGCAGCACCTTGCGCTCCGGCAGGTCGATGGCGAGCGGCTCGCGCTTGTCGCGGGCGCGGGCCAGCGCGGCATAGGCGCCATAGAGCGGGCGGATGACCTCGTCGAGCAGCGCCGCGGTCTTGTCGTCGGCCCGGCCGTCCCAGGCCGCCTGCGCCTGGCCGTAGGTGAGGGTGGCGCGGCTTCGCATCAGGCCGCGGGCGAAGCGGTGCCGCCGCTTGTTGCCCGCGGCGTCGAACCACATGTGCACGGCGAGGCAGGCGCGCGGCTCCGCTTCCAGGAGCGAGCAGAGATCGGTCGACAGCGCCTCCGGCAGCATGGGCACGACGCGGTCGGGGAAATAGACGGAATTGCCGCGCAGCCGCGCGTCGCGGTCGAGGCCGCTGCCCGGCCGCACGTACCAGGCGACATCGGCGATGGCGACGACGACGTGCCAGCCGCCGGCATTTTTCGCATCGGTATCGGCTTCGGCGAACACCGCATCGTCGTGATCGCGCGCGTCCTCCGGATCGATGCAGACCAGCGGCAGGCCCCGCAAATCCTCGCGCTTGCCGAGCGCCACCGGCTTCGCCGCCTTGGCTTCGTCGAGCGCCGTGTCGCTGAAACGCGTCGGGATGTCGTGCTGGTGCACGGCCATCAGGCTGAGCGAGCGCGGCTCGCCGATCTTGCCGAGCCGCTCCTTGACGCGGGCCTGCTTCAGCCCGTAGGCGCGGCCGGGCAGCACTTCCGCCAGCACCACCTCGCCGGTCACGGCGCCGAGCGCATGTTCGACCGGCACGACCAGTTCGTGGCGGCTGCGCTTGTCGGCCGGCTGAATGCGG
>DATKQA010000292.1:0-2275 GCA_035523835.1 Candidatus Sulfotelmatobacter sp. | reverse complement strand
AACGTCGGCTCCGAGGAGCTGAAGGGCAACGACGCCGTGCGCGAGGCGGCGGCGCGGCTGCGCGACACCTTCTCGCCCCTGAGCTTCTACGGCTTCGTCGAGGGCGATGACATCGCGGCCGGCACCGTGGACGTGGTGGTGACCGACGGCTTCACCGGCAATATCGCGCTGAAGACCGCCGAGGGAACGGCGCGGCTGGTGAGCGGGCTGCTGTCGGCCGCCTTCCGCCGCTCGCTGTTCTCGCGGCTCGGCTATCTGTTCGCCAAGCCGGCGTTGCAGGCGTTGCGCCATCACCTCGATCCCCGGCAGTACAACGGCGGCGTCTTCCTCGGGCTGAACGGCATCGCGGTGAAAAGCCACGGCGGCACCGATGCCACCGGTTTCGCCGCCGCCATCGGGCTGGCCGTCGACATGGCGGCGGAGAAGATCACCGAGCAGATCATCGCCGATTTCCAGTCGTTCCAGGCCGGGCTGCCGGCGAATGTGAAGGCGGCCTTCAATTGACCGTGCGGCGCTCGTTGATCGTCGGATGCGGTGCCTATCTGCCGGAGCGCATCGTGACCAATGCCGAACTGGCGAGCCGCCTGGACACCAGCGACGAGTGGATCGTATCCCGCTCCGGCATTCGTCAGCGCCACATCGCCGCGGCCGGCGAACTGACCTCCGACCTCGCTTTGCAGGCGGCGAAACGGGCGCTCGCCGATGCCGAGGTCGACGCTTCCGACGTCGACCTGATCGTGCTGGCGACGGCGACGCCGGATTTGACCTTTCCCGCCACGGCGACCCGGGTGCAGACCGGCCTCGGCATGACCCATGGCGCCGCCTTCGACGTGCAGGCCGTCTGCTCCGGCTTCATCTTCGCCCTCGCCACCGCGGACAATTTCATCAAGGCCGGGCAGGTCGATTGCGCCCTGGTCATCGGCGCCGAAACCTTTTCCCGCATCCTCGACTGGGAGGACCGCAGCACCTGCGTCCTGTTCGGCGACGGCGCCGGCGCCGTCGTGCTGCGCGCCGGCGAGGGCAGAGGCACCTCTGCCGACCGCGGCATCCTGGCGGCGCACCTGCATTCCGACGGCCGCCAGCACGACCTGCTCTATGTCGACGGCGGACCCTCGCAGACCCAGACGGTCGGCCACCTGCGCATGGCCGGCCGGGAGGTTTTCCGCCATGCCGTGATCAACCTGGCTTCGGTTGTCGAAGAGGCCCTGGCGACGACCGGCTTGCGGACGCAGGACATCGACTGGCTGGTGCCGCACCAGGCCAACAAGCGCATCCTCGATGCCACCGCCAGGCGGCTCGGCCTGCAGCCGAACCAGGTGGTGGTCACCGTCGACCGGCATGGCAATACCTCGGCCGCCTCGGTGCCGCTGGCGCTGGCGGAGGCCGCCGGCGACGGCCGCATCCATCGGGGCCAGATCGTGCTCATGGAGGCCATGGGTGGCGGCTTTACCTGGGGCTCCTGTCTCGTGCGCTGGTAGCCGGGCCAGCCAGAATTCGTATTAAAGAAAAACTCTATCTTGCTGATATTGACCTGATTCTGCCGTCACGTTAATGTAACGCATAAAGTATGGGGGTGACGCATGACTGGTAGCACGGTGACGCGCGCGCAGCTCAGCGAGGCGGTCTATCAGGAAGTCGGACTTTCCCGGAACGAATCCGCCGACCTGGTGGAGACCGTGCTGGGCGAGATCGCCGACCGCCTGGCGCAGGGGGAGACCGTCAAAATATCGTCGTTTGGCACTTTCCAGGTGCGTTCCAAGGGCGGACGCATCGGCCGCAACCCGAAGACCGGCGAGGAGGTGCCGATTCAGCCGCGGCGCGTCCTGGTGTTCCGCGCTTCGCACGTGCTCAAGGAGCGCATCAACGCCGCGTTGGCCAAGCTGACCCCGCGCTGAGCGTTGATGACCGGCTTTTTTACCTGTCCTGACGAGGTGTTGGGACGATGGAGTCACTGTCGTGAGCGATGACGGCCCGCTGCCGGGCACCGGCGCCCCGGGCGAGACGGGGGGAAACGGCCGGCGCGCGCCGAAGTCGCCGGAGGCGTTCCGCACCATCAGCGAGGTGGCGGACGAGCTCAACCTGCCGCAGCACGTGCTCCGCTTCTGGGAAAGCAAGTTCAGCCAGATTCGCCCGCTGAAGCGCGGCGGCGGGCGCCGCTATTACCGGCCGGAAGACGTCGACCTGCTGCGCCGCATCCGCCGCCTGCTCTATACCGAGGGCTATACCATCAAGGGCGTGCAGAAAGTGCTGCGCGAGAACGGCGCCCGGCAGGCGG
>DATKQA010000291.1:0-2060 GCA_035523835.1 Candidatus Sulfotelmatobacter sp. | reverse complement strand
GGCCGCATCCACCCCCTGCCCGCCGGCGACGAGCAAGGTATCCAGCGCCTCGCCGCCGCGGCTGAGCGGTGCCGCCGCCAGGGCCACGCCCGCCGAGGAGACGACGCCCTGGCCGCCCGGCGTCACCAGCTTGAGCCGGTAGGGCGGCGCGCCGCCGGCCTCGGCGACGAAATCGTTGGCGCAGGCGAAGACCTGAACCGGCCCGCTGACGTCGAGCAACTGCACCGCCGGGAAGGCGAGCACCTCGACGGCCCGGATCGGGTTTGGCGGGGAACGCGCGGGCTTCGGCATTTCCGCCAAACCATGCCCGGTCGGCGCGGCCTTTGCCATCGCCGCCCCGGCCCCTCGAGCCGGTTTGGCGGGAATCGAGGGTTTATTGGCGCTTCCGCCAGGCGCCCCGCGGCCACATGGATCGCAGCGGGACCGGTCGACAGATGGCCCGCGCACTTCAACAAGGACGCACGCCCATGACCAGCTTTCCCGTTCACGCCATCGATACCGCTCCCGAAGCCTCGAAGCCGGCGCTGCGGCAGTTGCAGTCGGCCTTCGGCACGATCCCGAACATCGCCGGCGCGATCGCGACCTCGCCGGTACTGATCGACAGCCTGGACTGCCTGTTCGCCAATGTGCATGGCGGCAGCTTCAGTGAGGCGCAGGTGCAGACCCTGTTGCTCACCGATGCCGTGACCAACGGCAGCGCCTGGGCCGTGGCGTTCCACACCGCTCTGGCCCTCAAGGAGGGCATCGATCCGGCGGATGTGCAGGCCATCCGCGCCGGCCGCCTGCCGAAGGACGGCAAATTCGCCGCGCTCTCCGGCCTGGCGAAGGCGATGATCGAAAAGCGCGGACATCTCGACGCCGAGGATATCGATCGCTTCCTCGCCGCCGGCTTCGGCCGGGATCACCTCCTGGAAGTAATCGCCGCGGTCGCCGCATCGACGATCACGAACTATAGCGCCAGCATCGCCAGGCCGCCCCTCGAAGCGCCGTTCCAGGAACACGCCTGGGCAGCGTGACGTCGATCGCTCCGGCATCTCCGCAGATGGCGCGGCAGCCGCGCGGTTGCCGTGCCATGCCGGGACGAGCCGAGAGGGAGGAGAAAGCGATTGGCAGCACCCATGCCGATGCAGGCGTTGTAAGCTCGGGCGGCCGCACTGCCGCGGCCGGCGGGCGGCGCAGGAGATCGACATGGAAGATCGCGAGATACGGGCTGCCCTCGAACGGCACTGGGCCGCGTCGGATGCGAGCGATTTCGCAGCCGAGCACGAAATCTATCGCGAGGATGCGGTGCTGCACTATCCGCAGTCGGGCGAACGCATTCGCGGCCGAAGCCGGATTCAGGAGAGCCGAACGGTGCAGCCCGACGAGAAGCGCTTCGCCGTCCAGCGCATCATCGGCGGCGGCAACCTCTGGGTCACCGAATTCGTGCTCGGCTATGACGGCGCGCCGTCCTACACCGTAAGCATCATGGAATTCAGCGACGGAAAGGTGACGCGCGAGACGCAGTTTTTCGGCGATCCGTTCCCGCCCGGCCCGTCGCGCGCCCACCTGGTCGAGCCGAACGACTGAGCGGCCGCCGGCGTTCCCACCGCGACGCAGCCGCGCTTCGACGCGCCGGCCGAGGTTGTCGCGGAACCGAGACGGAAGGAGACGGTCGATGGACGAACGAAGCGAGAGCGAGCCTGCCGGCACGAGGCGCCGCACGACGGTGGCGCGCCAATCCGACCGCGAGCTGGTCGTTACGCGAACCTTCGACGGCCCGGCGCGCCGTGTGTTCGAGGCCTGGACCAGGCCCGAGCTGCTCCAGCGATGGTGGGCGCCGCAGTCGTTTGGGGTGTCCTTCATTTCCTGCGAGGCCGATGTGCGCGCCGGAGGCAGCTATCGTTTCGTGTTCGGCCACCCCGGCTCGGCGCAGCCCATGGTGTTCTTCGGCCGGTACATCGAGGCGACGCCGCACTCCCGCCTCGTCTGGACCAATGACGAAGGCGGCGAAGGCGGGGCGGTCACCACGGTGACCTTCGAGGAACGCGGGGCCGAGACCCTGGTTGTCATGCACGACC
>DATKQA010000290.1:0-3808 GCA_035523835.1 Candidatus Sulfotelmatobacter sp. | reverse complement strand
GCGCAGGCGGAAGATGTCGAGAAGCGGAGCGCGGAACTCCTTGTTCTGCTCGCGTTGCAGCCGGCGGTTGTCCACCCACACTTTCGGTTCCTTGACATAGATGCGAATCCAGACCACGGCGAGCGCCGGCAGGACGCCGAGGACGAGAAGGCCGCGCCAGCCGATCGAATCATAAAGCAGGCCGTAGGCGGCGCTCGACAGCAGGAAGCCGATGCTCCACGAACCCTGCAGCACGCCGCTCATGAAGCCGCGCGAACGGGCCGGCCAGGATTCCATCGCCAGGGCCGCGCCGGCCGGCCATTCCGCGCCCATGCCGATGCCGAGGAGCGCGCGGAACAGGAACAGCAGCCAGAAGCTCGGCGCAAGGCCGGCCGCCAGGTTGCAGATGGAGTACCAGAGGATGGAGATCATCAGCGGCTTTTTGCGGCCGACGCGGTCGGCAAGCCAGCCGGAAGCGGTGGCACCGACCAGGCGCAGCCAAAGCGTTATGGTGAATACCGCGGCCACTTCCACCAGCTTCACGTGGAAGTATTCGGCAATCGGCACCATGATCAGGAGGAAGATGGTGAAGTCGAAGGCATCGAGCGTCCAGCCGAGCCATGCTGCCACCCAGGCCAACCATTGGTCCTTCGTTGGTTCCTTCCACCAGGGAATTCGACCACCTACTGCAACCGACGCTGCCATATTTACCTCCCTAGATGTTGGTGCTTGCTTGCCTCCTCACGTACGCCAATGGCCGGCCGGCCTTGCCGGCACGAGCACACTGCTAATACGCCAATCTGTCCGTTGTTACGCGCCGTCCGCCGTCAATGCACGAAAGCAAATCACCGGGCGGGCAGGCGCGCTTAGCATCTGCCGGAAAGTAATGGACTGACAACAAGAATCTTTGCGCGCGGCGATCCCGGCGGCGCCTTCTACTCGCCTTTTGCGGGACCCATGAAGCCGAAGAGATGGCCGGCCACCTTGCGCATCTGGATCTCTTCCGAACCTTCGGTGATGCGGTAGCGCCGGTGGTGGCGGTAGATATGCTCGAAGGGCTTGTGGCGGGAATAGCCGATGCCGCCGTGCACCTGCATGGCGCGGTCGGCCGCTTCGCAGACCAGCCGGTTCGCCCGGTAATTGCACATGGAGACCTTGTCGGACAGGCGGATCGCCACGTCGGGCTTCGACATCTTGTCCATCTCCCAGGCGGTCTTCTGGATCAGCGTGCGCAGCATCGCCGCCTCGGTGTGCAGCTCCACCAGCGGGAACTGGATCGCCTGGTTGGCCGCCAGCGGCTTGCCGAAGGGCTTGCGCGACTTGGCGTACTTCACGCTCTCGTTGATGCAATACTGCGCCGCGCCGAGCGAGGAGGCGGCCTGGCGGATGCGGTTCTCGTGCACGAAGTGCTGCGCCAGTGCGAGGCCGTTCTCGGGATCGCCGAGGATGGCGTCGCCGGGGATGCGCACGTCGGTGAGCGAGATGCGCGGGTGATCGGTCGGCATGTTGAAGGTCCAGAGGTACTCCTCGATCTTGAAGCCGGCGCTGTTGGTCGGCACGATGAAGCAGCCGATGCCCTTGGCGTCGCCGTCCTTGCCGCTGACGCGGGCGAAGATGAAGTCGTGCGTGGCGATGTGCAGCCCCGTGTTCCACATCTTGGCGCCGGTGATGCGCCAGCCGTTGCCGTCGGGCACGGCGCGCGTGTCCATCCAGGTGGCGTCCGAGCCGTGCTCGGGCTCGGTCAGGCCGAAGGCGATCTTGATCGAGCCGTCGAGGATGCCGGGGATGAACTGCTTCTTCTGCTCGGGCGTGCCGAAGTCGCGGAACATGAGCACGGTCGGCAGGTTGCCGACGATGGAATTCTCGTTCTGCAGGTCGTTGTGCAGGCCGAGGCCCTTGGCGGCGAGATGTTCGCGGATGACCGCCATGGCGAGGTTCGAACCGTCCTTGCCGCCGAATTCCTTCGGCAGCGCGAAGCGGAAATGACCGGCCTTGTCGGCGCGGCGCCGCATCTCGGCGAGCAGCGCTTCCCAGTCGTGGCGCGGCAGGCCGCCGTTCTCGAAGTCGGTGCGCGCCCACTCGCGCCGGTGATCGAAGAAGCGGATATTGTCGTTCTCGCGCTCCAGCGGCTTGATCTCGCGCTCGATGAAGGCGTCGAGTTCCGCCAGATAGCTGACGATCTCGGCCGGGATGTTGAAATCCATGGCGCTCGCGCTCCCTCTCCAGATGCCTTGACCGGAATTAGAGCATGCGTGCCAAGACCGGGCAAATATGTCCTGGTCAATGCGCCGAGGCCCGTTCTAAGGTCGCAGCGATGAGCGAGCGGGAGGAATTTGCCGGCAGGCTGCAGCGCGCCGTCGCGCGCCTGATCGGCCCGCCGGGCACGATCGGCGAGCTCCGCCGCTTGACCGGCGGCGCGACCAAGTCGACCTGGGCCTTCACCGCCGACGTCGGGGGCAGGAACCTGCCGCTGGTGATGCAGCTTTCCAGCCGCCGCGCCACGGCGGCCGGCGAGCCGCTCGCGGAACTGCCGCGGGTCACCGGCAAGGACGATGCGGCGCTGATGCAGGCGGCGGCGCGGGCCGGCGTTCCCACGCCGCCGATCCGCGCCGTGCTGACCGATCAGTTCGAGCGCGGCGGCTATATCATGGATTTCGTGCCGGGCGAGACGATCGCCCGCCGTCTGCTGCGCGAGCCGGCCCATGCGCCGCTGCGCGCCGATTTCGCCGCGCAATGCGGCGCCATCCTCGGCAGGATTCACGCGATCGATCGCGCCGCGGCGCCCTTTCTCGTGCCCTTCGGCGCGGCGGCCCAGGTCGATCTCTATCGCCGCGTGTTCCAATCCTACGATCATCCGGTGCCGGCGCTCGATCTCGGCTTTCGCTGGGCGGCCGACCATGTGCCGGCCGCGCGCCGCATGAGCGTCGTGCACGGCGATTTCCGCATGGGCAACCTGATCTGCGGCCCCGAGCGCATCGCCGCCGCCATCGATTGGGAGGTCAGCCATCTCGGCGATCCCATGGAAGATCTCGGCTGGCTTTGCGTGAAGACCTGGCGCTTCGGCGGTAAGTCGCCGGTCGGCGGCATCGGCCGGCGCGAAGACCTGTTCGCCGCCTATGAGCGCGCCACGGGCATCGCCGTCGTGCCGGCGGACGTACGCTTCTGGGAAGTGTTCGGCAGCGTGAAATGGGCGGTCATGTGCCTGATGAAAGGCCAGGCGCACCATCGCGACGGCGGCGAGCGCTCGGTCGAGCAGCACGCCATCGGCCGGCGCATGGAAGAGCCGATCCACGATTTCCTGCAACTGCTCGCCGGGGAGGATTGAGCCGTGCCGATGAGCCAGCCCAAGGCGCCCGAGATTCTCGCCGTCGTCCGCGACTATCTCGAGGGCACGATCCTGCCCGAGCTGCGCGACGACAAGTGGTTCAACGTCAAGGTGGCGATCAATCTTCTGGCGACGCTCGAGCGCGAGCTGCGCCTCGGTCCCGAGGCCGACCGGGCAGAGGCGGCCCGCCTGGCGGCGCTGACCGGAAGCGCGGCGTCGCTCGACGAACTGAACCGAAAGCTCGCGGCGGACATCCGCAGCGGCGCCATCGGCAGCGACGATCCGGCGCTGCTCGATCATCTGCGCCGAAGCATCGCCGATGCGCTCCGCATCAACAATCCGGCGTGGCTGACGCGCTGACCGGGCGGGACGAGGGAACAGTCATGGACTATCAGCATATTCACGCCGAGGCCGATGGGCCGATCCTGACGGTGACGCTCAACCGCCCGGACAAGCTCAATGCCTATACCGGCACCATGGGCGTCGAGCTGGCCGACGCCTTCC
>DATKQA010000289.1:0-3139 GCA_035523835.1 Candidatus Sulfotelmatobacter sp. | reverse complement strand
GGAGGATATTACCATGACTGCCTGCATCGTCGGTTGGAGCCATAGCCGTTTCGGCAAGCTGGACGGCGTCAGCCTGGAAGCGCTGATCACCGACGTGGCCGCCGCGGCCGTCGCCGATGCCGGGCTCGAGCCGCAGGACATCGACGCGATCTATCTCGGCACCTTCAACGCCGGCATGGACCCGCAGGATTTTGCCGCCTCGCTGGTGCTGCAGACCGACAGCCGCTTCCGCTTCACGCCATCGACAAGGGTCGAGAATGCCTGCGCCACCGGGTCGGCGGCGATCCACCAGGGCCTCAACGCCATCGCCGCCAAGCAGGCGCGCTTCGTTCTGGCGGTCGGCGTGGAAAAGATGACCGGCATCGACACGGCCGCCGTCGGCAACTGCCTGCTCAAGGCAAGCTACGTCGCCGAGGAAGCGGGACAGCCCGGCGGCTTCGCCGGCGTCTTCGGCCGCATCGCGCAGAGCTATTTCCAGCGCTTCGGCGACCAGTCGGACGCGCTGGCACGCATCGCCGCCAAGAATCATCGCAACGGCGCCGTCAATCCGCTGGCCCATATGCAGAAGGACTTCGGCTACGACTTCTGTCGCCAGGTCTCGGACAAGAACCCGCTGGTTGCCGGACCGTTGAAGCGTACCGATTGCTCGATGGTATCGGACGGTGCGGCGGCGGTGGTTTTGACCGACGTCGGCACGGCGCTGTCGATGCGCAAGGCGATCGCCTTCCGCTCGCGGGCGCAGGTCAACGACTACCTGCCGATGAGCAAGCGCGACATCCTCGCCTTCGAAGCGCCGGCCCGCGCCTGGGCGCAGGCGCTTGAGGGCGCGCGCCTCACGCTCGACGATCTCAGCTTGGTCGAGACGCACGACTGTTTCACCATCGCCGAACTGCTCGAATACGAGGCAATGGGATTGACGCCAAAAGGCCAGGGCGCGCGGGCGATCAACGAGGGCTGGACCGAGAAGGATGGCCGGCTGCCGATCAATCCCTCCGGCGGGTTGAAGGCCAAGGGCCACCCGATCGGCGCGACCGGCGTTTCCATGCATGTCATGGCGGCGATGCAGCTTTCCGGGACCGCCGACAAGATGCAGATTCCAAACGCAAGGCTGGCTGGCGTGTTCAACATGGGCGGCGCGGCGGTCGCCAATTTCGTTTCGATCCTCGAGCCGCTACGCTGAGGCGTCGCACCGTGCGCTGCTGCCAGAGGAGGGCCAGACCATGAGCGACGGCTTCAATGCCATCGTTGCCGAGGAAGTCGACGGCAAATCCCGGGCGACACTGAAGCAGCTTTCACTCAAGGATTTGCCCGACAACGACGTACTTGTCGATGTCGCCTATTCCTCGCTGAACTACAAGGACGGGCTGGCGGTCAGCGGTAAGGGCAAGATCGCGCGCAAGTTTCCCATGGTCTGCGGCATCGATCTGGCCGGCACGGTCAGTGAATCCCGCTCGCCCGATTGGCGCCCCGGCGACAAGGTGATCGTCAATGGCTGGGGTCTGTCGGAAGCGCATTGGGGCGGCTACAGCCAGAAGCAGCGGGTGAAGGCCGATTGGCTGGTGCGATTGCCGAGCGCCTTTTCGTTGCGCCAGGCGATGGCGATCGGCACCGCCGGCTATACGGCCATGCTTTGTATCATGGCGCTGGAACAGGGCGGCGTGAAACCCGGCGCCCGTGAAGTCGTCGTTACCGGTGCTGGCGGGGGCGTCGGTTCGGTGGCGATCGCCGTACTGGCCAAGCTTGGCCACACGGTCGTGGCCTCCACCGGGCGCGCCGCGACGCACGACTATCTCCGAGGCCTGGGCGCGGCGAGTTTCGTCGACCGTGCCAGCCTGGCCGGGAAGGGCGCGCCGATGCAAAGGGAGCGCTGGGGCGGCGGCGTCGATTCCGTCGGCGGCCAAACCTTGGCGACCGTGCTCGCGCAGACCGCTTATGGCGGTGCCGTCGCGGCCTGCGGCCTGGCCGGCGGCGCCGATTTGCCCGGTTCGGTCTTCCCCTTCATCCTGCGCGGCGTGTCGCTTTTCGGCATAGATTCGGTGATGGCGCCGCGGGCGAAGCGCGAGGCTGCCTGGGCGCGCCTCGCCCAGGATTTGCCGGTCGCCAAACTCGACGCCATGACCACCGTCGAGCCGATGTCGCGGCTGCCGGACCTGGCCAATAGCATCCTCAAGGGCGAGACCAGGGGGCGCGTCGTCATCGACGTCAACGCCTGAGCGAGACGGCGTCGGCAAAAGCGCTTGGCAGCCGGCAGAGATCAAGTATTGTTGGGTTTGCGAACAAAAATCGTCCCCGGTTAAGGGACGAGCGGTTGGGTGCGTCCGCCGATCGAGGCGGACGAGCAGGGAGGACAGCAATGTTTCGTGACCCAGCGGCGCGACAGAATTCGGGCCGCGGCCCGCGCATCAATCGGCGCGCTTTTGCCGCCGGCGCGTCGGCCGCCATCGTTTCGAGCGGGATGCTCATGCGTAGCGCCGGCGCGCAGGCAGCGCCGCTCAAGGTCGGTCTTCTGCTGCCGAAATCGAGCTATGAGGCGGCGATCGGCCAGTCCTGCCAACGTGGCGCCGAGATCGCCCAGGACCTGCTGAACGAGATGGGATATTCGGTAAAGCTCGACCTGATGAATGCCGATACCGAATCGAGCGTCGACGTGGCGCGCGCCCAGGCGGAAAAGCTGATCGCGGCCGGTGCCCAGGTGCTGATCGGCGCCTTCGATTCCGGCCAATCGGCGGCGATCGCCCAGGTGACGGAACAGCACGGCATCCCCTTCGTCGTCAATATCGCTTCGGCGACGCAACTTACCGAGCAGGGCTACAAATACGTGGTCCGCAACTTCCTCACGGCGCAGCAGTTGCTGACCAACGGCCTGACGCTGATGAAGGAGTTCTTCGTCGCCACCGGCCACACGCCGAAGACCGCAGCCTACCTGCATGTCAACGACACCTTCGGTACGCAAGTCTCCAGTGGAATCGAGAAGACGTTTCCTTCTCTCGACATGCCGTTCAAGATCGTCGAGACCATCGCCTACGATCCGGCGGCGAAGGACCTGTCGGTCGAAGTGTCGCGGGCGAAGGCGAGCGGTGCCGACATCGTCATGCTGACCTCGCGCCTGAACGACGCCATCCTGCTGGTGCGCGAGATG
>DATKQA010000288.1:0-13029 GCA_035523835.1 Candidatus Sulfotelmatobacter sp. | reverse complement strand
TCGGCGCCCCGCAGGGGGTCCGAGGGGCTGTGGCCGTAGGTGGATTTCAGAACGGACATGGTTACTCCCCAGTTCAGAATTGCACTCTTTTCACACCCGGGGATATTGCGCCGCAGCAAAGCGATATCAATTGCTAAACAGAGGGTTAATCATAGGTTCGGGTATGCATTTAGCGCATGGCAACATGGGAATATCGGCCGGAGATTGCCGGCCGGGGCCGCTAACCGCATAATCGGCCAGACCTTGCGAGGATCGTTCGATGACCGTTCCCTCCTCTGCCGCCCTGACCGAATTGCTTCGCGATGCCGGGCTGGCCGCTTCGCCGGCGGAGGCCGCATCCCTGCTGGCCGGCGTCGCAGCGGCCCCGCCGACCGTAGCCGGCTATGCCGGCGTCTCGTTGCTCGGCAATGTCGGCGCCCCCTTGCGCCGGCGCTTGGAGGCGCTGGCGGCGGAGACCGCGGCGCAATTCAGCGCCGAGTTCGAACGACCCGGCGCTACCGGCGAGCGGCTGGCAGCGCTCCGCGCGGAGCTGCGCCGCCGCAGCCTGGACGGCTTCATCGTGCCGCTGAACGACGAATATCACGGCGAGTATGTGCCGATGCGGGGCCAGCGGCTGGCATGGCTCACCGGCTTCACCGGGTCGGCCGGTGTCGCCCTGGTGCTGCCGGACAAGGCCGCCATTTTTACCGACGGTCGCTACACGCTGCAGGTGCGCGAACAGGTCGACCAGCGCCATTTCTCCTGCCATCACATCACCGACGACCCGCCTTACGCTTGGCTTGCCAAGACCATGCTGCCCGGCCAGCGGCTCGGCTATGACGCCTGGCTGCACACGACCGACGGGGTGATGCGCTTCGCCCAGGCCTGCGAGAAGGCCGGCGGCGCGCTGGTCGCGGTCGAGGGCAATCCACTCGATGCCGTCTGGCACGACCAGCCGCCCGCGCCGCTCTCGCCGGTGGTGCCGCAGGAGCTGGAATATGCCGGGGAAACCTCCGAAGCGAAGCGCAATCGCGTCGCCGCCGGCCTGCGCGACGCCGGCGTGGATGCCGCCGTGCTAACCTTGCCGGAGTCGCTCGCCTGGCTGCTCAACATCCGCGGCGGCGACGTGCCGCATACGCCGCTGCCGCTCGGCTTCGGCCTGGTGAGCGCGGAAGGCCGGGTGGAACTGTTCATCGACCGGCGCAAGATCGGCCCTGCCGTCGCCGGCTATCTCGGCAATGGCGTCGGCATCCGGCCGCCGGAAGAATTCGGTGCCGCGCTCGACGCGCTCGGCCGCGACCGTCGTCACGTGCAGGCGGACCCCGCCACCGCCGCCGCCTGGGTCTTCGACCGGCTGGCCAAGGCCGGCGCCCGCATCCGCCATGCCGAGGACCCCTGCCTGATCCTGAAGGCCTGCAAGAATGCCGTCGAACTCGACGGCAGCCGGGCCGCGCACAAGCGCGACGGCGCCGCCGTCAGCCGCTTCCTCGCCTGGCTTGCGGGCGCGGTCGGCAACGGCGACATCGACGAGATCGCGGCGGCCGAAAAGCTGAGCGCCTGCCGACGCGAGAACGCCCTGTTCCAGGACCTGTCATTCACCACCATCTCCGGCGCCGGGCCGAACGGCGCCGTGGTGCACTACCGGGTGACGCCGAAGACGAACCGCAGGCTCGAGGCCGGGAATTTCTATCTCGTCGATTCGGGCGCGCAATATCTCGACGGCACCACCGACATCACCCGCACGATCGCGATCGGCGCGGTGAGCGAGGAAATGCGCGATCGCTTCACCCGCGTTCTCAAGGGCCATATCGGCCTCGCCACCTGCCGCTTTCCCGCCGGCACCTCGGGCGCACAACTCGACGTACTGGCCCGTCGAGCCCTGTGGCAGGTCGGACTCGACTACGATCACGGCACCGGCCACGGCGTCGGCAGCTATCTCTCCGTGCACGAGGGACCGCATCGCATCGCCAAGGCCGGCAGTCCCGTGCCGCTCCGCCCCGGCATGATCGTCTCCAACGAGCCCGGCTACTACAAGACCGGCGCCTATGGCATTCGCATCGAGAACCTGGTGGCCGTGATCGAGTTGCCGCCGCTCGCCGGCGGCGAGAAGAAGCTGCTCGGCTTCGAGACCCTGACACGGGCGCCGATCGATCGCAACGCCATCGCGACCGCCCTCCTCACGTCCGACGAAATCGCCTGGCTCGACGATTATCACGCGACCGTGTACCGCGATCTGGCGCCCCTGGTGGACGCGGATACCGCACGCTGGCTCGAAGCGGCGACCCGTCCCCTCGGCGGCTGACCGTCCGGCCGCGTCGGTCTGTCGCAGGCAGGGTGCTTTCCGCCACCCCCGTTCCTGCTAAGTTAGGGCACGGCACCGCCAGACAGCAGGGAATTTCATGCCCTCGTTGCGGTCATTGCGTTTCGTCGCTCTCGCCGCCATCGTGATCGTCGTCGCGCTGGCTGGCTTCGGCGTCGCGCGCCTCACCGGCCTGATCGGTCCGAACACCAGCATCCAGAGCCTGGCGCTGCCGACCATCGGCGGCCCGTTCTCCCTGGTCGACCAGAACGACAAGCCGGTCACCGACGCGGCCTTCCGCGGCAAGGTGATGCTGGTCTACTTCGGCTATACCTTCTGCCCCGACGTATGCCCGACCGAACTGGCCAAGATCGGCGCCGCGCTGGACGCACTCGGGCCGAAAGCCAACCAGGTGGCGCCGCTCTTCATCACCGTCGATCCCGAACGAGACACCCCGGCCAAGCTCAAGCCCTATGTCGAGCAATTCAGCCCGCGGCTGATCGGCCTCACCGGCACGCCCGAGCAGGTGAAGGCCGTGGAGAAGGAATACCGGGTCTATGCCGCGAAATCGGGCGACACCAGCGGCCAATACTATCTGATGGACCATACCTCGTTCATCTACCTGATGGACCAGGAAGGCCACTACCGCGCCGTGTCTCGTCCCGACATCTCGCCGCAGGCGCTGGCCGACAAAATCCGCGAGTTGCTGCGCTCGTAGCGACGCATCGCCGGCGACAGCCAATCAGCCACCGATCAGCTTCAGCCATTCCGCCTCGCTCAGCACGGCGACGCCTTCGGCGCGCGCCTTCGCAAGCTTCGAGCCGGCGTCGGCACCGGCGACGACATAGTCGGTCTTCTTCGACACCGATCCGGCGACCTTCGCGCCGAGCGCCTCGGCCCGTGCCTTGGCCTCGTGGCGGGTCATGCGCTCGAGCGAGCCGGTGAAGACCACGGTCTTGCCGGCGACAGCGGAGGTTTCGGCCGGCCGGCTGAAATCCTCCACCTCGATCTCGCCGGCCAACGCCTGCACCGCTTCGACGTTATGCGGCTCGTCGAAGAAGTCGAGGATGGCGCTGGCCACGACCTCGCCGATGCCGTCAATGGAATTGAGCTCGTTCCAGGCCTCGCCCTCGCGGCTCTGCGCCGCCTTAAGCCCCGTCAGCAGCGCTTTCAGCGAACCATAGCTGCGCGCCAGCAGCCGGGCGTTGCTCTCGCCGACATGGCGGATGCCAAGCGCATAGATGAAGCGATCAAGCGGAATGTGTCGCCGCGCGTCGATGGCATCGAACAACTTGCGCGCCGACACCTCGCCCCAACCCTCGCGCTCCCGCAGCGGCGTCTGCTCCTTGGCGTCGCGCCGCTCGAGGGTGAAGAGATCGACCGGCTTGCGCACCAGCCCGAGGTCGAAGAAGGCCTGGATCTGCTTCTCGCCGAGACCGTCGATGTCGAAGGCGTTGCGGGTGGCGAAATGGCGGAGCCGTTCCACCGCCTGCGCGGCGCAGGTGAGGCCGCCGGTGCAGCGGCGCACCACGTCTTCCTTGCCGGTCTTCGGATTGATCTCGCGCACGGCATGGCTGCCGCACACCGGGCAGGTCTTGGGATAGGCGAATGCCTTGGCGCCGCGCGGCCGCTTCTCCGGCACGATGCGGACGATCTGCGGGATGACGTCGCCTGCGCGCTGCACCACCACCGTATCGCCGATGCGCACGTCCTTGCGGGCGATCTCGTCCTCGTTGTGCAAGGTGGCGTTGGACACGACGACACCGCCCACGGTGACCGGGTCGAGCTTGGCCACCGGGGTCAGCGATCCCGTGCGGCCGACCTGGATGTCGATGTCGCGCAGCACCGTCTCCGCCTGTTCGGCCTTGAACTTGTGCGCGATGGCCCAGCGCGGGTTGCGGCCGGCGAAACCAAGCCGCTCCTGCCACGCCAGCCGGTCGATCTTGTAGACCACGCCGTCGATGTCGTAGGCGAGCCTCGCCCTTTCGCTCTCGATGCGGCGATGGAGCGCGAAGGCTTCTTCCAGACTGGTGAAGCGTTCCGACAGCGGGTTGGTCGGCAATCCCCAGGCGGCGAAGCGCTTGATCACGCCGTGGTGCGTATCGGCCGGCAGGTCGCTGGCCTCGCCCCAGGCGTAGGCAAAGAAATGCAGCTTGCGGGAGGCGGTGATCTTGACATCGAGCTGGCGCAACGAGCCCGCGGCGGCATTGCGGGGATTGGCGAACTTGGCCTTGCCGGCAGCCTCCTGCGCCGCGTTCAGTTTGAGGAACTCGTCGCGGCGCATGTAGATCTCGCCGCGCACCTCGATCAGCTTGGGGACATCCTTGCCCTTCAGGCTTTCCGGCACGTCATGTACGGTGCGGAGATTGGCAGTGATGTCTTCGCCGATCTGCCCGTCGCCGCGCGTGGCGCCCTGCACCAGCCGCCCGTTCTCGTAGAGCAGGTTGGCGGAAAGGCCGTCGATCTTCGGCTCGGCGACCAGTGCCACCTTTTCCTCGGCGGAGAGGCCGAGGAAGCGCCGGACGCGGCTCAGGAACTCGCGCACGTCGTCCTCGTCGAAGGCATTGTCGAGCGACAGCATCGGCCGGCGATGGCTCACCTTGCGGAAGCCTTCCGCCGCCTGTCCGCTCACGCGCTGGGTGGGGCTGTCGGGCGTGCGCAGAGCGGGAAAGGCCGCCTCCAGCGCCTTCAGTCGCCGCATCAGCGAATCGTACTCCGCATCCGACACGCTCGGCGCGTCCTCGACATAGTAGCGTCGGTCGTGCCCGCGGATTTCGTCGGCAAGCCGCGCATGCTCGCTGCGCGCCTCAGCGGCAGAGAGCGAGGCCGGATCGGCCGCTGCCTTCTTGCTGCGGCTCACGGCCGACTGCCCTGCAACAGGCTGGCCGCGGCGGCGCGCGCCTGCTCGGTGACGCTGGCGCCGGCCAGCATGCGCGCGATTTCCTCCTGGCGCGCGGTGTCGTCGAGCCTGTCCACGTCGACAGCCGAACCAGCGGCCCTGCCATTGCCACCGAGCCGCTTGGCGATGCGCCAGTGATGCATGCCCCGGGCCGCCACCTGCGGCGAATGGGTGACGACAAGCACCTGCAGCTTGCCGGCGAGCCGTGCCAGCCGCTCGCCGACCGCCGCCGCCGTGGCGCCGCCGACGCCGCGATCAACCTCGTCGAACACCAGTGTCGGCGCCGATCCGGCCGCCGCCAGCACCACCTTCAGCGCCAGCATGAAGCGCGACAATTCACCGCCGGAAGCGATCTTGCCAAGCGGGGCGGGCGGCGCGCCGGGAATGGTGGCGATCAGAAACGACACGCGGTCGATGCCGTCGGCGCTCCATTCGCTCTCGGCGAGCGCGGCGACATCGGTGAGGAATTTCGCCTGGCCGAGCTTGAGCGGACCGAGCTCCTTTGCCACCGCCTTGTCGAACCGTCGCGCCGCCGTCTGGCGTGCTGCGCTCAATTCGCGAGCCGCCGCGGCATAGGCGGTGCGCGCTTGCGCCGCCGCCGCTTCAAGCCTGCCCAGGGTGGCGCTGCCGCTGTCGATGGCGGCCAGGCGTGCGGCAAAATCGGCGGCAAGCTTCGGCAGATCGGCAACCGCGCAACCGTGCTTGCGCGCGGCGGCGCGGAGCGCGAAAAGCCGTTCCTCCGTCCGCTCGAGGCGGCCCGGATCGAGATCGAGGTCGCCGACGGCGCGGTCCAGCACGCTTGCCGCCTCCGCCACTTCGGTTTCGGCGCGGTCGAGCGCCGCCAGCGCCGCGTCGAGCTTGCCGCCGGCCCGCTCGGCGACGCGCAGCAGCGCCCGCGACGCGACGCGGAGCCGGCTGGCCACGCCGCCGCCCTCTTCCATCGCGCCGGTCGCTTCCGCGAGCGCCGCAGCTACCTTTTCGCCATGCATGAGCAGCGTCCGCATCGCGGCCAATGCCGCTTCTTCGTCTGCTTGCGGCGCCAACAGATCGAGCTCGGCTTTGACATGACGCAGGTAGTCCTCGTCGCGGCGCGCCGCCTCGCCCTCCGCGCGGCAGGTCGCCGCTGCGGCGGCGGCCGTCTGCATCGCGGCAAAGGCGCTGCCGACGCGCGCACGAAGCGGCGCCAGGCCGGCATAGGCATCGAGCAGGCTGCGGTGCACGCCGGCGTCCAGCAGACCCTGTTCCTCGTTCTGGCCATGCATCTCCACCAGGAGCGCTCCGAGCCGGCGCAGCAGGCCGACGCTGACCGGCTGGTCATCGACGAAGGCGCGGCTGCGGCCGTCGGCGCCGATTACCCGGCGCAGCACCAGTTCGTCTTCGCCGGCGATGTCCTGTTCGGCCAACAGCGCCCGCGCCGGATGATCGGCGGCAATATCGAAGGCGGCAGCGACGGACCCCTGCTCGGCGCCGTGGCGGACCAAGCCGCTGTCGGCGCGCGCGCCGAGCGCGAGCCCGAGCGCATCCAGCAGGATCGACTTGCCGGCGCCCGTCTCGCCGGTAAGCACGCACAGGCCGCCGGCGAACGCCAGCTCAAGCCGATCGATCAGCACGATGTCTCGGATGGCAAGCGCGCGCAGCACGAGGCGATACTAGAAGACCGAGTCCCAGACCCGAGTCATCCAGGAATCCGAGCTCTCGGCCGGCCGTAGGTGCTGACCAGTCAACATGGCGTAGGAATACTGGTACCAATCGCTGCCGGGATAATTGTGGCCGAGCACGGCGGCGGTGGTTTCCGCCTCGTCGACGATGCCGAGCGCCAGATAGCATTCGGTCAAGCGTTCCAGCGCCTCCGGCACATGGGTAGTGGTCTGGTACTTGTCCACCACCACGCGAAAGCGGTTGATGGCGGCAAGGTACTCGCCGCGCGTAAGATAGTAGCGGCCGACCGCCATCTCCTTGCCGGCCAGGTGGTCGCGGGCGAGGTCGAGCTTCAGCTTGGCGTCGCGGGCATATTCAGTATTGGGAAAGCGGCGGATGACCTCCTGCAGCGCCGACAGGGCCTGGTCGGTGATCTTCTGGTCGCGGCCGACGTCGGCGATCTGCTCGTAATAGCAGATGGCGATCAGGTAATAGGCGTAGGCTACATCCTTGTTGCCGGGGTGGAGCTGCTTGTAGCGCTCCGCCGCCAGGATGGCGTCGTCGTATTTATTGATGTGATACAGCGAATAGGCGGCCATAAGCTGCGCCTTGGTCGCCCAGACCGAGTAGGGATGCTGCCGGTCGACCTCGTCGAAATCCTTAGCGGCCTTGGCATAGTCGCCGCGGGAAATGTCGTCCTGGGCGGTATTGTAGAGTTCCTCCACCGGCCGTTCGACGTAGGTATCCTTCTTCTGGCCGGCGCAGGCGGCGAGAAGCAGCCCGGCGCCGAACAGGGCGACGAGGCTGAACAGGCGGGAAAGCCGGCCGAGGATCATCGCGTTCTATCTGTCATGACGGCGGAACGAATGCAAGACCGGCAAATATCACGCTGGTGCGGCGCGGCACCGACGGATCGGCAGCATAGCATATGGACACCGCCGCGCCAGTTTGGCGCCGGCCTCTACCGCCAGTCGGCGATGCCGGCGCTCAGCCGTTGGCGACGGCGCGGCGCTCAACCCAGAGCGCCGGGCTCTCGGTATAGTGCCAAGCGCTCCGTTCGGTAAAGAGCGCCCGCAGCAAGCGGTTGTTCAGCGCATGCCCGGAGCGTACGCCGTGGAAATGACCGAGGATCGGCGCCCCGGCAAGAAACAGATCACCGATCGAATCGAGCGCCTTGTGGCGGACGAATTCGTCCTCGTAGCGCAGGCCCTCTTCGTTCAGCACCTTGTCGCCGCTGATCACCACGGCGTTCTCCAGCGAGCCGCCGCGCGCCAGGCCGAGCGACTGCAGCCGATCGAATTCGCTGACGAAACCGAAGGTGCGCGCGCGCGCCAATTCGGCCTTGAAGGTGCCGTTGTAGAGCGCGAAATGGCAGCTTTGTTCGCCGACGACCGCGTTGGCGAAATCGATCTCGAAGCTCACGCCGAAATTGTCCGCCGGGCTCAGGATCGCCGCGCGGTTGCCGTCGCGCACCTCGATCCGCCGCAGGACCTGAATATAGCGGCGCGTCGCCGACTGCTCCACCGTGTCGGCGCATTCGATCAGGAACACGAAAGGTGCCGCCGAACCGTCCATGGCCGGCACTTCCGGCCCGTCGAGTTCCACCAGGGCATTGTCGACGCCGCAGCCGGCGAAGGCTGCCATCAGATGCTCGATCGTGCCGACGCTGACGCCGTCGCGATTGCCGACGGTGGTGCACAATGTCAGGTCGGTCACCGCGTCAAAACTGGCCGGAATGACCCCCGACTTGCCGACCACGTCGGTGCGGTGGAAGACGATACCGGTGCCGGCTTCGGCCGGCGTCAGCACCATATTGACCCGCACCCCGCTGTGCAGCCCGATGCCGCTGCACTTGATGCGATTTTTGAGAGTCCGCTGCCTGAGCGGCAATGCGGAAGAATAGGACGCTTGATCTTTACGCCGCACGGGCACCCCCCTCTTGGGTACCGCGCTTACCACCTCGTGCTGCATCATCCCGCGGCCCCATTTTTGCCGTTATTGCCACGGCGGAGTTTTCTAGAGCCGGACACCGCCCCGTCGCCCGCCGACACACCACCCGAGCTTCTAACTCTATTCACTGGCCAGCTCGCCGTTGCCTGCACCGGCATCCCGTTCCCCGACAAACGCCAGCCGACAACGCTATCCGTTAACCATGGCATCACTACGGGGGTCAGTGTCGAGCAAACCCCCGCAGTGCACAAATCACTCTTTGTTACCGAATGTTACGCCCCGAAACACATTCAACATACTGATATTCATTGATATTCTCGGATTCAATTGGCCTGGCGGCGAAGGAAGGCCGGGATGTCCAGAAGATCCTCTTCGCGGGGCGCGGCGACTCGCTCCGGCGGTTCCAAGCCACCCAAGGTCGGCGCCTTAACCACCGGCTTGGCGACAGGTGCGGCCGCCGCCGGCCGTGCCGCCACAGGTTCGGTGCGGGTCGGGATCGCCGTCTCGATGCGGGCCCGGCCGGTCCGGGTGATCCGCTCCAGCAGGTTCGGCCGGCGCGCCCGGCCTTCGCCGCCGAGCGCCGGTTCGTGCTGCGGCTCGGCCAGCCGCGGCGGTTCGCGCACCTCCGGCTCGGCCGGCCGGGGCGGGATGAACGGCTCGTTGCGGTCGACCGTCGGACGGAGGAGCGGCTTCGGCGCCGGCTCCGCGACCGGAGCCGAGGGTGCCGGCTGAGCGACAGCGGCCGGCGCGGGGGTCGGCATTTCCAGGCCGAGCGGCGCCTGCACCGCCTCCGCCTGCGCCTGACGAGCGGCCTGCGCCACCGGCTGCGGTGCCGGCTGGGCGGCGACCGGTGCCGGGCTGACCGGCGTCGGGCTGACCGCGAAGGCGACCGCCTGGTTGCCAGACGGGCCGGCCGAGATCGGCCGCACCTGCACCGGCCGGATCATCGGCATGACGTTGGCCGGCTGCGGCCGCGGCTGCACCGCCGCGCCGGTATCGATGCCGGTCGCCACCACCGAAACCCGCATGCGGCCAGCGAGGTTCTCATCGAAGGTCGAGCCGACGATGATATTGGCTTCCGGATCCACTTCGTTGCGGATGCGATTGGCCGCCTCGTCGACCTCGTAGAGGGTGAGGTCGAGGCCGCCGGTGATGTTGATAAGCACGCCCTTGGCGCCCTTCATCGAAACATCGTCGAGCAGCGGATTGGCAATCGCCGCATCGGCCGCCTCGATGGCACGGTTGGCGCCCTCGGCCTCGCCGGTGCCCATCATGGCCTTGCCCATCTCGTTCATCACCGTGCGCACGTCGGCGAAATCGAGGTTGATCAGGCCCGGCATGACCATCAGATCGGTCACGCCACGCACGCCCGAATGCAGCACGTTGTCCGCCATCTTGAAGGCATCGGCGAAAGTGGTCTTCTCGTTGGCGATACGGAACAAGTTCTGGTTCGGGATGATGATGAGCGTGTCGACATATTGCGACAGCTCGTCGATCCCCGCCTCCGCCATGCGCATGCGGTGGCTGCCTTCAAATTGGAACGGCTTGGTGACCACGCCGACGGTCAGGATACCCATCTCGCGCGCTGCGCGGGCGATGACCGGCGCCGCGCCGGTGCCGGTGCCGCCGCCCATGCCGGCGGTGATGAAGGCCATGTGACTGCCCTGCAGGTGCTCGACCACCAGGTCGAGCGCCTCCTCCGCCGCCGCCCGGCCGACATCCGGCCGCGCGCCGGCGCCGAGCCCCTGGGTCAGCGCGACGCCAAGCTGGATGCGCCGCTCGGCGAGCGAGTTGGACAGCGCCTGCGCGTCGGTGTTCGCCACAACAAATTCCACGCCCTCGAGGTTGGCCCCGATCATGTTATTGACCGCGTTGCCGCCCGCGCCGCCGACACCGAACACCACGATGCGCGGCTTCAACTCCTTGGTTGCCGGAATGCTCAAGTTGATACCCATGGTCAAAACACCTCCAAGTTTTGGTTCGACGCGGTCGTGCCCATCAGAAATTCGCTCGCAGCCATTGCCCGAGGCGGGCGAAACGACCGCGCTCCGCCTCCTCGGGCTCGTTAAAACCGTCCATCGCCTCCGACCGGGTACGGAGCGCGTAAGAGAGAAGTCCGGCGCAAGTGGCGAAGGCCGGTCCCCCGGTGGCCTCGGCCAGGCCGTTGACACGGATGGGCCGGCCCATCCGTACCTGCTTGTCGAGCACGCGCTGCGCCAGGTCGCGCACGCCCTGCAACTGGCTGGCGCCGCCGCAGAGCACGACGCGGCGGCCGGCGAGGCGATCGAGACCCGAACGGGTCAAGCGATCGCGCACCAGTTCGAAAGTTTCCTCGACGCGCGGCTTGATGATGCCGACCAGGATCGAGCGCGGCACGTGATTGGGACTGTGGTGCTCGGTCTCGCCGACCTGCGGCACATCGATGATCTCGTTCTCGTCAGAACTGCTGGCGACGGCCGAGCCGTACAGCGTCTTCATTCGCTCCGCATGCATGGTCGGCGTCGACAGGCCGCGGGCGATGTCGTTGGTCACATGGCCGCCGCCGATCGCCACCACGTCGGCCAGCACCAGCGCACCGTCGTAGAAAACCGAGAGTGAGGTGGTGCCGCCGCCCATGTCGATTACGGTGACGCCGAGATCCATTTCGTCCTCGACCAGGCAGGCGAGGCCGCTCGCGTAGGGCGCGATGATGGTGCCGGCGATCTTGAGATGGCAGCGCTCGATGCAGGTGGCTAGATTGCGCAGCGGCCCCGTCGCGGCCGTGACCACGTGCATGTTCACGCCGAGCCGCTCGCCATACATGCCGCGCGGATCGCGAATGCCGGCGCTACCGTCGATGGTGTAGCCGACGGGAATGGCGTGCACCACCTGCCGCTCGCCTGGCTCGTTCCGAGCACGCCCGTGCTCCAGCACACGGTTGATGTCGCTCTCGCCGACCTGGTGGCCGGCGATGGAAACCTCGACGCCGACCGTGTGCGACACCGGCTGGCCGCCGGCGAACCCGACGAAGACTTCGCGCACGGTTTCGTCCGCCATGCGCTCGGCGGCATCCACAGCGGCGCGGATCGATTCCTCGGCGGCGTCCATGTCGACCACCACGCCGGAGCGCATGCCCTTCGACACCTGGTGGCCGATGCCGACCACCCGCATGCCGGTGCCGTCGACACGCGCGACAAAGCAGCACACTTTGGTGGTGCCCACATCGAGACCGGCGATGAAACCGTGCCGCCCTACTGCCATCGATCCCTCGCATCCCCTCGCATCGCGTACCCCTACGTCGCCCCGATCACGTAGACCGGCCGGTGAGCTTCGCCATCGGCCGCCGGGCCGCCGCCGCTTCCGGCGTCAGCCGCACCACGGTGCGATCGGGCAGCCGCAGATCGATCGACACCAACGCCTTGTCGAGCAGCTTCTGTTCGCGGTCCATGATGGCGAGGTGGCGCCAGGCCACGTCGGCGCCCTGCTCAGGCAGGCGCACCGTCATGCCGTTATCGAGTTCGATGTCCCAGCGCCGGTCGCGGACGCGCACTGCGTCGCGCACGCGGCCGAAAAGCGCCGGCTCCGCCATCAGCATGTCGAAGAGCTCGCCGGCATGGTCGGCGGCACCAGGGCCGACGACGCGGCGAAGTTCGCGGTATTCCTCCGGCACGTGCTCCTCGAGCACTTTGCCGTCATGATCGATCAGCACGGTGCGTCCGTCGATCTGCCAACGGGCGAAGGGCTGCCGTTCGACAATGCGGAGCAGAATGGTGCCGGGCAGGATACGCTGCACCGCCGCGGTCTTGACCCAACCGATCTTTTCAATGCGCTCGCGTGCCGCGTCCGCATCGAAGAAGAGGATCGGATCGCCGCGTTTGACGCCGACCGCCTGCAACAGGTCTTCCGCCGAGGTGGCATGCCGGCCTTCGACGTCGATCTCCTGGACGGTCAGGCCAGCGTCGATCATGGCGCGCGCCAGCGCCGCGTGAGCATCGGCGAGCGCCGTCGCAACCCGGCCGGAATGCCAGAGCCACCAGCCGCAGCCGCCGCTGCCGGCAAGGCAGAGCGCGGCGAGGCCGCCGACCAGCACCGGCTTCAGCCATACCGGTTGCGGCTTGCGCCGCTGGGCGGCGCGCTTGCGCCCGCCGGACTTGGCCGGCGCGGCGCCTGCCGGCGCTCGCCGCAACAGCGACGGCAGCCAGCCGAAGGGACCTGCCGCCGCAACCTCGCGCGCGCGCGGCCTGGACCGCGCGCGCAGATCCGGCGCGGGACGTTCGGCAGCTTC
>DATKQA010000287.1:0-5681 GCA_035523835.1 Candidatus Sulfotelmatobacter sp. | reverse complement strand
GCAGTTCATCGCCGTGGCCAAGTGCCTGCGGCTCGCCATGCAGGCCGGCGTCATCGCCGTCGGCGTGCTGCTTGTGCTGCGCTACCAGGCATCCCCCGGCAGCATGATGGGCTCGAACATGCTGGTGGCGAAGCTCCTGCTGCCGTTCGAGCAGCTCATCTCCGGCTGGCGGCAATGGACCTCGGCGCTCGCCGCCTGGCGACGCGTCCGCGGCCTGCTCCAGGGCACCGCCGTGTCCGCCGCGACCACCGTACCGGCACGCATCGAAGGGCATCTCGTCGCCGACCGGCTGAGCTTCACGCCACCCGGCACGGCGAATGCCGTGCTGCGCGACATCTCGTTCTCCATCGCGCCGGGCGAGGCGCTCGGCGTTGTCGGCACTTCCGGGTCGGGGAAATCGACGCTCGCCCGCCTGGTGATGGGCATCTTCCCGCCGACCGCCGGCAGCATAAGGCTGGACGGGGTGGCACCGACGGAATGGGACCGTGTCGCCTTCGGCCGCCATGTCGGCTATCTGCCGCAGGCGATCTCCCTGCTCGACGGCAGCATCATCGACAACATCGCCCGCATGCAGGATGAAGATCCCGCGCTCGCCATCGACGCCGCCGTGCGCGCCGGCGTGCATGAAATGATCGGCCGCCTGCCCGACGGCTATGCCACCTGGGTCGGCGGCTCGGGCCATGCGCTCTCCGGCGGCCAGCGCCAGCGCATTGCGCTTGCCCGCGCGCTCTATGGCGCACCGAAACTGCTGGTGCTGGACGAGCCGAACTCGAACCTCGATCACGACGGCGAACAGGCGTTGATCGAGACGGTGCGCGCGGCGAAGCGCGCCGGGACGTCGGTGCTGCTCGTCACCCATCGGCCGGCCGTGCTGGCGGCCATGGACCGCGTCATCACCCTCGAGCGGGGGCGCTTGCGGGATCCGGCGCCGGCAGGTGGCGAAGCCATCCAGGCCATCGCCAAAGCGCAGCAGGCCGTGGCCGCGCCGCGCCTGCTCGACCAGCCGACGCCGGCCTGATCCCTTCAGCGGAGCCTTTCGTCATGCAGCAGCTCGTTCCGACCTGGCAGGTGGCACTCGAAACCGACGACCGCGGCCCGTCGCTCCGGCGCATCGTGATCAGCAGCCTGATCATTATCGCCGTCGGGTTCGGCAGCTTCTTCACCTGGGCGCTGACCGCGCCGCTCGACAGCGCCGTTCCGGCGGCCGGCACGATCGTCGTCGAGTCCAAGCGCAAGACCGTCAGCCTGCTCGATGCCGGCATCCTGAAGCAGCTTTACGTGAAGGAGGGCAGCCGCGTCGAGGCCGGCCAGACCTTGTTGCGGCTCGACGACACGCAGGCGCTGGCGCAGCTCGGCTCGCTCAAGGTGCAGCGCTGGACCATGGTGGCGCGGATCGCCCGGCTGCGGGCCGAGCAGGGCGGCCAGTCCACCATCAGCTTTCCGCAGGAGCTGCTTGACGCCGCGGCCAAAGATCAGGGCGTTGCCGCGCTGGTGACCAACGAGCGCCATGTCTTCGATGATCGGCGAACCGCCTATAACGGCACGCTGGCGGTGCAGCAAAAGAAGGCCAGCCAGCTGCAGGACGAGATCAATGCCCTGAAAGCGCAGGAAACCTCGGCGCGCCAGCGGCTCGCCTATACGGAGCAGGAACTGGCCGGCGTCAACGAGCTTCTGGCCAAGGGCTATGCGACCAAGACCAAGCTTTTCGAACTCGAACGGAACAAGGCCGAACTGACCGGCAATCTCGGCGAGATCACCGCCAAGGAATCGGAGGGCCGCCAGGCGATCGCGCAGAACGACCTGGAGATGACTTCGACCCGCGACCAGCGCCAGCAGGATATTTCCAAGGATTTGCAAGACGCGCAGGCGGCGGATGCGGACCTCGTCGAGAAAATCCGCGGCGCCGCCGACATCCAGGCCAAGACCAACGTCACTGCGCCCGAAGCCGGCACGGTCACCGACATCAAATTCTTCACGCCCGGCAGCTCGATCGGTGCCGGCCTGCCGATCCTGGACATCGTGCCGCAGAGCGACAAGATGCTGGTCGAGGCCGAGGTGCGGCCGGAAGATATCGAGCACGTCCACACCGGCCAGCGGGTCAACGTCCGCCTGACGGCCTACAAGCAGCACAAGGTGCCGGTGCTGACGGGCCGGCTGACCTATGTGTCAGCGGACCGGCAGGAGGACGCCAAAGGCGACGAATTCTTCCTCGCCCGCGCAGAAATCGATCCGGACGCGCTCGCCCGCCTGAAGGGCGTCGCCCTCGCGCCCGGGATGCCGGCTGAAGTGCTGATCATCGGCGGCGAGCGGACGGCGATCGACTACTTCATCTCGCCGATCACCGACAGCCTGCACCGTTCGTTGCACGAGCAGTAAGCCGCCCCCTTACTTGCCGAGGTGCTTCTTCCAGAAGGCAAGGGTCCGGTCCCAGGCCTGCTCCGCCGCCTTGCGGTCGTGCACGTCGGCGCGCTGTTCGTTGACGAAGCCGTGCTTGGCGTCATAGCGGTAGACTTCCACCGCCTTGCCTGCCGCCTTCGCCGCCGCCTCGAAATCGTTGACCGCCTTCGGTGTGCACCAATCGTCCTGGTTGGCGAAGTGGCCCTGGAGCGGAATGCGGATGTCGGCAGGCTTCGCCGCCTCTGCCGGCGGAATGCCGTAAAAACAGACGCCGGCGGCGAACTCCGGCACGCGGACCGAGCCCAGGATGGTGACGGCGCCGCCGAGACAGAAGCCGGTAAGACCGACCTTCACGCCGGTGCTCTTCAGATATTGCGCCGCGCCGCGCACCACCTGGTCGGTCGCTTCGAGGAAATTCAGCGAGGTCATTTCCTTGTTGGCCGCATCGGTGTCGTGATAGGGCACCACCACGCCGGCATAGAGATCGGGCGCCAGCGCGTCGTACCCGGCCAGCGCAAACCGGTCGCAGATGCCCTTGATCTGGTCCTGCACGCCCCACCATTCCTGGATGACCACCACGCCCGGTGCGCCGGCCGACGCCGCCTTCGCGAGATAGCCGGAGGCCTCCTTGCCGTCCGGCCGCTTGAAATTGATCTTGGTGCCCATCTTGGCCTCCTTCCCGTTGGCATGTTTCCCGCCGCGACGGCGCCACCGCCGGACCTTGGCCCGACTCTGCGTCAAGGCCCGAGCAGGATCAAGGTCCGTACCGCCGGCCACGGCGAGACCCGGTGCTTTCGCTCACGCCGCGGGACCGATGCCCTGCGGCGTGCGGCGTGCCTCAGCCTCGCTTGGCCTGGGGAAGCGGGATGACGATGAAGGCATTTTGCCGGTGCTTTGCCGTGGCTCTCGCCGGGTTTGCCGTCTCGCTTCCGGCCCGCGCCGACGACAGCGACGGCAAGCTTCGCTCTCTTGTCCTTGTCGCCGGCCCGCAGCGGAACGCCGCCGCGACATTGCGCCGCCCGGCAGCGCCGATCTCGTGGCCACTTTCCGCAATATTCACAACTGGATGGCGCGCAGCAAAGCCGAAGCAGCGTTCCGCAGCTTCTAGAGGGCGCTGAGCCCCGGCGGCGTGCTTGGCGTCGAGGAGCATCGCGCCAACCACGCGGTCGGCATGCTGTGCAGCCTGTTCACTCTGACGCCCTACGCGAATTGGCGGCGGCATCACGCCGCCCATCACGCCAACTGGAACAATCTCGACCGACGACTGTCCGGCAGCGACATCTATGCGTCGTGCCTTACCGTGCAGGAATATCAGGCGCTTTCGTCCCGGCAGAGGTTGCTGTACCGCGTCTCGCGTCATCCGCTGGTCGCCAATGTCCTGTTGCCGCCGGTCATCTTCCTGCTGCTCTATCGTATCCCGTTCGATACTCCGCGCGGATGGCCTGCTGCTCGGTTTTCGCCAGGCGCTTCTGGTGCAGGCGCCGATCGTTGTCGAGGCATCGATCATCGGGGTCTGGCTGTTCTCGCTGCGGCATCGTTTCGAAGCCTCGCTTTGGGCGCGGCAGGGCGATTGGAATGCCGTCACCGCCGCTCTGCGCGGTTCATCCTACCTTCGGCTGCCAAAAGTGCTACAGTGGTTCGCCGGCAATATCGGGGTTCATCATCTTCACCACGTGGACCCGCGCGTGCCGAACTACCGGCTTGAGGAATGCTGCAATGCCGTGCCGGCGCTCGGCATCGTGCCTGCCACGACGCTCGGGACCAGTCTGGCGGCGCTTTGGTTGGCGCTATGGGACGAGGAACGCCGGCGGCTGGTGAGCTTCGCCGACTTGCGCAAACGTCGCGTCAGGCCGGGACGGGCCTATCGAATCGAAGGGATGCCACAATGATGAGATCGCGGGAAATTCGGGACGAGGCGGCGCGGCGCAAGGCACAGGATCAGTTCGCCAAGGTCAAGCAGCGAGACGCCGAGGCCTTGAAAGACCGGGAGAAGGTCCAGGCCGCGGAAGCAGCCAAAACCGCCCAGCTCCGTGCACTCCGTCTGGCAAAGGAAGCGAGCGACAGGGAGGCCGCCGCGAAGGCGGCGGCGGAGAAGGCGGCGGTCGTGAAGCCGGCGGCCACGCGCCGCAAACGTGCGAGCGCGACGCCTGTCGAGGCCGCGAGTGAAGTGGACTCGATCATGGGGCAGCAGAACGATCGCCAATGACGACACGCAGCATCAGCCGATCCGTCGTTTTCGCCCGTCCCTTCACCATGCCCGGCTTGGACGGGACACTGCCTGCCGGGACTTACGTCGTGGAGACGGACGAGGAGCGGATCGAAGCAATCTCGGTTTCGGCCTATCGTCGCACCGCGACCTGGCTTCGTGTTCCCGCCCTGCCGGGCCGGCCACGGACCGCCGAAACCGCGTTGGTGGACCCCGATGAACTGGCGGCGGCCCTGGCCAGAGACAACACGGTAACGAAAGGATAGATCTCGTTTCGATTGTCGGCGTCTTCGCTGTATTTCAACTGGAAACCTGAAATATTTCGTGGATAAGCATTGAATATCGTGGGCGTCGTCGCCAAGTGAACAGCGTCCAGTTCTCGTGAGATGAAATAAACAGAATAATGGTTTCATCTTGAGTTCGGCAATCGTCCGTCGGCCGTCGCCAGCGTATCTAAAGATCGTGAAGTTCGGCCGGCCAACGGCAACACGCGGGGATACCCGTCAGCACAAAAAAGCACCGCCCAGACGCGTTGCTGGTGAAACAGAGGAAGCCGTCGGCGGATCGCCTGGCGCACAACAAAAGGAACAAACAGAATGAAGCTCCGGCCGCTCCACGATCGTGTGTTGATCAGGCGCCTGAATGCCGACGAGAAGACAAAAGGCGGCATCATCATCCCCGATACTGCCCAGGAAAAGCCGATGGAGGGCAAAGTCGTCTCTGCCGGCTCCGGCGCCCGCGGCGAGGACGGCAGGGTCGTCCCGCTCGACGTGAAGAAGGGCGACCGCGTTCTCTTCGGCAAGTGGTCGGGCACCGAGGTCAAGATGGACGGTGAGGAACTGCTCATCATGAAAGAGTCCGACATCATGGGAATCATCGAATAAGGAACCGCCACATGAGTGCCAAAGACGTAAGGTTTTCCACTGACGCCCGTGCACGCATGCTGCGCGGCGTCGACATCCTCGCCGATGCGGTGAAGGTGACGCTGGGGCCGAAGGGCCGCAACGTGGTGCTCGACAAGTCGTTCGGCGCGCCGCGCATCACCAAGGACGGCGTGACCGTCGCCAAGGAGATCGAG
>DATKQA010000286.1:0-3849 GCA_035523835.1 Candidatus Sulfotelmatobacter sp. | reverse complement strand
AAGAGGCGGCGGCAATGAGTTGTGCCCGCCGCCCCGGCAACGGCTGATGCCATGAACGATCTGAAGACGGGCAAAGACATCGACGAGACGCGGCGCGGCCGGCGCGAGCCTTTGGACCGGCAGCGGCCCTGGTGGCGGCGTTTCGGTTGGATCGGCGTGCTGCTTGTGCTGGCCGCCGGCGTCGCCTGGTGGATTCACACGCGGCCGTCACCGCCGCCGCCGCGCGCCCGCTATGCCGCCGGCGCGACCACGGCGGTGGTCGCCGCCACGGCGCAGAAGGGCGATATCGACATCACCCTGAACGGGCTCGGCACCGTAACGCCGCTCGCCACGGTGACGGTCCGGACGCAGATCAACGGCCAGTTGATGCATATCGATTTCCGGGAGGGCCAGGAGGTCAAGAAGGGCGATCCTCTGGCGGAGATCGATGCGCGCCCCTACGAACTCGCGCTGGCGCAGGCACAGGGCAACCTGGTGAAGGATCAGGCGTTGCTGCGCGACGCCCAGATCGACCTGGCCCGCTATCAGAAGCTGGTCAAGCAGGATTCGATCGCCGAGCAGCAGCGCGATACGCAGGAATATCTCGTTCACCAATTGGAAGGCACGGTCGAGACCGACAAGGCGCAGGTCGATGCGGCCAAGCTCAACATCCTCTACTGCCACATCACCGCGCCGGTCAGCGGCCGCGTCGGCCTGCGCCAGGTCGATACCGGCAACTATGTGCAGGTCTCCGATCCCAACGGCATCGTCGTCATCACCCAATTGCAGCCGATCACCGTGGTCTTCACCGTGCCGGAAGACAGCCTGCCGAAGGTCATGCAGCGGCTGCAATCGGGCGCCACCCTGCCGGTCACCGCCTATGACCGCAGCCAGCAGACCAAGCTCGCCACCGGCAAGCTGTTGACCACCGACAACCAGATCGACACCACCACCGGCACGATCAAGCTCAAGGCGCAGTTCGACAATACGGACGAGAAGCTGTTTCCCAACCAGTTCGTCAATGCGCAATTGCTGGTCGACGTGCTGCGCGACGCGACCGTCGTGCCCACCGCCGCGATCCAGCGCGGGGCGCCCGGCACCTTCGTCTATGTCATCAAGGACGACGATACCGTCGCCGTGCAGAAGGTGAAGCTCGGCCCGACCGACAACGACCGGGTCGCCATCACCTCGGGCCTCGCCGTCGGCGACAAGATGGTGGTCGACGGCGCCGACAAGCTGCGCGAGGGCGCCAAGGTCAGCATCCGCCAGCCGGGGGCGGGCGCCGCGCCGGCGGCGGGCGCGCCGGCCGCCAACGGCAAAGCGGCACCGACGGACAATTCCGCCGCGCCATCGCCCGGCAGCGAGCAGAAAGCCGGCAAGCGGCAGCGGCACGAGAAGAGCCAATGAGATGCGCGCGCCACGCTGATGCCTGAGGGTTTCCGCCGATGAACCCTTCGAGCCCGTTCATCCTGCGCCCGGTGGCCACCTCGCTGCTCATGCTGGCGATCATGCTGGTCGGCGTGCTCGCCTATCAGTTCCTGCCGCTGGCGGCGCTGCCGGAGGTGGATTACCCGACCATCCAGGTGCAGACCTTCTATCCCGGCGCCAGTCCCGACGTGATGACCTCCTCGGTCACCGCGCCGCTCGAGCGCCAGTTCGGCGAGATGCCGAGCCTGAACCAGATGTCGTCGTCAAGCTCGGCCGGCGCCTCGGTCATCACGCTGCAGTTCAGCCTCGACATCAGCCTCGACGTGGCCGAACAGGAAGTGCAGGCCGCCATCAACGCCGCCGGCAACCTGCTGCCGCAGGACCTGCCGGCGCCGCCGATCTACGCCAAGGTCAATCCTGCCGATGCGCCGATCCTGACCCTGGCGCTGACCTCGGCCACCATGCCGCTGATCGAGGTGGAGGACCTGGCCGATACCCGGCTGGCGCAGAAGATATCGCAGCTTCCCGGCGTCGGCCTGGTCAGCATCAGCGGCGGCCAGCGCCCTTCGGTGCGCGTGCAGGCCGATCCGCGCAAGCTGGCGGCGCTCGGCCTCAACATCGACGATCTGCGCACCACCATCGGCAATGCCAACGTCAATACGCCGAAGGGCAACTTCGACGGCCCGCAGCGCGCCTACAGCATCAACGCCAACGACCAGCTCAAGAGCCCGGAGGACTACGAGGACCTGGTCATCGCCTACAAGGACGGCGCGCCGGTGCGCCTCTCGGACGTGGCCACGGTGACCAAAAGTCCCGAGAACAACAAGCTCGGCGCCTGGGAGAACACCGTGCCGGCGGTTCTGCTGAACGTGCAGCGCCAGCCCGGCGCCAACGTCATCGAGGTGGTCGACGGCATCCAGGCGCTGCTGCCGCAACTGCGCGCCGCCATGCCGGCGGCGGTGCAGGTCAGCGTGCTGACCGACCGCACCGTCACCATCCGCGCCTCGGTGAAGGACGTCGAGTTCGAGCTGGCGCTCGCCGTGGCGCTGGTGGTGATGGTGATCTTTCTCTTCCTGCGCAACGTCTCGGCGACGATCATCCCGAGCCTTTCGGTGCCGCTGTCGCTGGTCGGCACCTTCGCGGCGATGTATTTCCTCGGCTTCAGCCTCAACAACCTGTCGCTCATGGCGCTGACCATCGCCACCGGCTTCGTGGTCGACGACGCCATCGTGATGATCGAAAACATCTCCCGCTATATCGAGGAGGGCGAGCGCCCGCTCGAGGCGGCGCTCAAAGGCTCGAAGCAGATCGGCTTCACCATCGTCTCCCTCACGGTGTCGCTGATCGCCGTGCTCATTCCGCTGCTGTTCATGGGCGACGTGGTCGGACGGCTATTCCGCGAATTCGCCATGACGCTCGCGGTGACCATCCTGATCTCCGCCGTGGTCTCGCTCACCCTGGTGCCGATGCTCTGCGCCAAGCTGATCCGCCGCAACGACGAGAGCAGGGAAGGCCGCGTGGCCCGCGTCAGCCGCGAATTGTTCGACGGGCTGATCGCGCTGTACGACCGGTCGCTCAACTGGGTACTCGACCGGCAGTGGGCGACCTTGATCGTCGCCGTGCTGACGCTGGCCGTCACCGTGCTGCTCTACCTGGCGATCCCCAAGGGCTTCTTTCCGGTGCAGGACACCGGCCTGATCCAGGGCATCTCCGAGGCGCCGCAATCGATCAGCTATGCCGGCATGGCGGAACGCCAGCAGGCGCTGGCGGCCATCATCCTGAAGGACCCGGACGTGCAGAGCCTGTCGTCCTTCATCGGCGTCGACGGCACCAACACGACGCTGAACAGCGGCCGCTTCCTGATCAACCTGAAGCCGCATGACGAGCGCACCGCCGACGTCAGCGGCGTCATTCGCCGCCTGGAACAGGCGACCGACAATATTCCCGGCGTCCAGCTCTACCTGCAGCCGGTGCAGGACCTGACCATCGATGCCACCGTCAGCCGCACCCAGTACCGCCTGGTGCTGGAGGACGCCAATCCCGACGAACTGGCCGCCTGGGTGCCGAAGCTGGTCGATCGGCTGAAGCAGTCGCCGCTCCTGACCGACGTGGCGAGCGACGTGCAATCGCAAGGCCTCTCCGCCTATATCAACGTCGACCGCGACACCGCGGCGCGCTTCGGCATCACCCCCGCCACGGTCGACAACGCGCTTTACGACGCTTTCGGCCAGCGCATCGTCTCGACCATCTTCACGCAATCGAACCAGTACCGCGTGATCCTGGAGGTCACGCCGTCGCTGCAGGAGACGCTGACCTCGCTGACCTCGATCTACCTGCCGTCTTCCGCCGCGTCCGGCGGCCAGGTGCCGCTTTCCGCCATCGCCCACGTGGAGCAGCAGACGGCCCCGCTGCAGATCAACCACCTCGGCCAGTTCCCGGCCG
>DATKQA010000285.1:0-2291 GCA_035523835.1 Candidatus Sulfotelmatobacter sp. | reverse complement strand
CTCGCCAATATCGAGGCCGGCCGCTACAAGCTCCCTTACGATCTGCTGCCCAATCCGCTGACGCGGGTCAGGCAGAGCGCGCGTTTCTTCGCCGACCTGCCCGAGGTTGATGGCCGCCGGCGCGCGCGGCGTGCCGACGAGCCGTTTCGCGACGGCGCGAACGGCGGTCTGCCACGCTACTACCTGCAGAATTTTCACTATCAGTCGGGCGGCTGGCTGACGCGCGAGTCCGCGGCGCTCTACGATACGCAGGTCGAGGTGTTGTTCACCGGCGCCGCCGATGCCATGCGCCGGCAGGCGCTGGTGCCGCTCCGTGCCTTCGTCGAGAAGCAGGTGCAACGCAAGCTCTCCCTGCTCGATGTCGGCTGCGGCACGGGGCGCCTGCTCGGCTACGTCAAGGACAATTGGCCGGCGCTTGCGGTGACGGGTCTCGACCTCAGCCGAGCTTATCTCGACGCCGCGAAAGAGCTGCTGCGGCCCTTCTCCGCGGTCGACCTGGTTGCCGGCGCGGCGGAAGCCATACCCTTGCCGGACGCCGGCTTCGACATCGTCACCTGCACCTATCTCCTGCACGAATTGCCGCGCAAGGTCCGCGGCCGCGTCGCTGCCGAGATCGGCCGGGTGCTGAAGCCGGGCGGCTGCCTGATCCTGGTCGACAGTTTGCAGGTCGGCGACAAACCGGTGTTCGACCCGTTGCTCGCGGCCTTTCCGGCGACCTTTCACGAGCCCTATTTCGCCGACTACGGGCGGACCGACCTCGCTCGTCTGTTCGCGGCCGCAGGCCTCCGCCAGCTCGACAGCAAATTGGCCTTTCTCAGCAAGGTCGCGGTTTTCGCCAAGGCGTGACTGCCGCACTGCGCCGGCGGCGCGGCGTCAGCGCGCCTGAGCGTGATATTCCGGGTTCGGCATCATGTCGACCGCGGCCGCCATGCGGTTCGACATATTGAAGAAGGATGCGGTGGCGGCGATGTCCCAGATGTCGGCGTCGCTCCAGCCAGCGCCGCGCAGCACCTGGTGATCGGCTTCCGTCATCTTGTCGGGGGTCTCGGTCATCTTGGCGGCGAAGTCGAGCATGGCGCGCTGCTTCGGACCGATCTCCGCCGCGCGATAGTTCATGGCCATCAGTTCGCCGAGCTTGGCATCGCCGGAAAGTTGGCGCACCGCGGCGCCGTGGGCGACCAGGCAGTAGAAACAGTGGTTGATCGAGGACACGACCACGGCGATCATCTCGCGCTCGAGCTTGCTCAGGCCGGAGGGCCCCAGCATCAGCTCGTTGTACATGCCCATGAAGGCACGGAGCTTCTCCTGGTTGAAGCTGTAGGCGCGCAGCACGTTTGGCACGAAGCCGAGCTTCTCGTCGCATTTGGCGAAGTACTTCTGGATGTCGGGGTCAAGCTCGCCCCGCTTCGGCTCGGCGAGCTTCAAGGCGTGGATATGCTGGGGTTGCGACATGACCCGCTGCTCCCTGAAAGTGACCTGGCTGCGACCGTCGGCACGGCTGCCGGTTCCTAATCTGGGCCAAGCGGCACGCAAAGGCAATTTCCCACCCTTCGCCGCGCCGCCCGGCTAGACTAGGCCCGACAGCAGCAAAGAGGTGGGCATGCATCAGGATTGCCGCGGGCTGCCGGTGTCGGCGGCCAGCGCCGGGGCGGTGGCCGCCTATGACCGGACCGTCGAGAGCTTCCTCCGCTTCGGCCAGGACATTCCGCAGGGCCTGCAGGCGACGTTCGACGCCGATCCCGCCATGATCCTGGCGCACTGCTTCAAGGGCGCGATCTTCCTTCTGCGCGGCTTCGGCTCGCTTCTGCCGCGGGCCCGCGAGACCGCCGCGGAACTGACGGCGCGCATGGCCCAGGCGAACGAGCGCGAGCGCGGGCATATTGCGGCCTTTGCCGCCTGGTGCCGGGGCGACCTCGCCGAGGCCGCCGCGCTCTGGGACGGCATCCTGATCGACTTTCCGCGCGACATCATGGCGCTGAAGCTCTGCCATTATGCACGCTTCTATCTCGGCGGCGGGCCGGCGTTGCGCGATTCGGTGACGCGCACTTTGCACGGCTGGGATGCGGCCGTGCCGGGCTACGGCTACGTGCTCGGCATGCAGGCCTTTGCACTGGAAGAGAATGGCGATTATGCGGCCGCCGAGCGGGCCGGGCGGCGGGCGATCGAGCTGCAGCCCCATGATGGATGGGCGACCCACGCCGTCGCCCATGTCATGGAGATGCAGGAGCGCCGCCAGGAGGGCATCGAGTGGCTGGTCGGGCTGCAGCAGCATTGGACGGGAGAGAACAACT
>DATKQA010000284.1:0-2591 GCA_035523835.1 Candidatus Sulfotelmatobacter sp. | reverse complement strand
AGCTTCTCGAACTGCATCGCCGTGAGGAAGGCCATGAGCTTGTCGGGCTCCGGCAGCCTGACGTCGAAATCGTCGATCGTCTCCGTCATCGGCACGTCGTCGCGCAGCCGCACCAGCTCGCGGCTGACGCGCGCCTTGTCGGCATTCGCCTGCAGCGACTCGCGCCGCTTCGGCTGCTTGATCTCGCCGGCCCGCGCCAGCAGGGTATCGAGGTCGCCGTAGTCGGTGATGAGCTGCGCCGCGGTCTTCACGCCGATGCCGGGCACGCCGGGCACGTTGTCGGTGGAATCGCCGGCCAGCGCCTGCACGTCGACCACCTTGCCCGGCGGCACGCCGAACTTCTCCACCACCTCGGCCTCGCCGATCGGCCGCTGCTTGATCGGATCGAGCATGCTGACGCCGTTGCCGACGAGCTGCATCAGATCCTTGTCGGAGGAAACGATCACCACCTCGTCGCCGCGTTCGCGCGCCTGGCGGGCATAGGTGGCGATGACATCGTCGGCCTCGAAGCCGGCGAGCTCGATCGCCGGCACGTTGAAGGCGCGCGTCGCCTCGCGGAACAGCGGAAACTGCGGGATCAGGTCTTCCGGCGCCGGCGGGCGGTGCGCCTTGTAGTCGGCATAGAGGTCGTTGCGGAAGGTGCGCTCGCCGGCATCGAAGATCACCGCGAGATGCGTCGACTGGCCGGCCGACTTCAGGTCTTCGATCAGCTTCCAGAGCATGTTGCAGAAGCCGAGCACGGCGCCGACCGGCGTGCCGTCCTTGCGGGTGAAGGGCGGCAGCGCGTGATAGGCGCGGAAGATGTAGCCCGAGCCGTCGACCAGATAGAGGCGGGATTTCTTCGCTGCGTTCATGCCGCCACTATGGCACGGCCGGCGGCAAAGATCAGCGCCGGCGGCTCCCGGCGCCGCGCCGCGCTAATGCGCCGCGGTCTGCTTCGCCGTCGCGCTCAACCGGTAACGGCGGCCGCAATAGGGGCAATCAATGGCGCGCTTGTCGCCCATGTTGAGAAAGACGCGCGGATGGCCGAGCGGGCCGCCGTCGCAGGCGACCACCTTGTCCTCGACCTCGATCGTCTCCACCTTTTCCGCTGTGGCCATGGCGCCCTCATCCAGCCGGGACCGATTGACCCGGCGTCGGGGCGGATGATACCCATTGCCGCCGCGCAATCAACCGTCGGCGCCGCATGCCGCCTCCGTTTCCCGTTCCGCCGCCGGCGAGCCTGCCGGAATTCGCTATCGCCGCCCGCGGCCTGACCAAGGTCTATCGCGGCAGCGGCGGGCAGGCGCCGAAGACGGCGCTGGAGGCGATCGACCTCGCGGTGCCGCGCGGCTCCTTCTTTGGCCTGCTGGGCCCGAACGGCGCCGGCAAATCCACCTTCATCAACATCCTGGCCGGGCTGGTGGTGAAGACGGGCGGCCGTTGCAGCATCTGGGACATCGACATCGACCGGGATCCGCGCCATGCGCGCGCCGCCATCGGCATCGTGCCGCAGGAGCTCAACATCGATCCCTTCTTCACCCCGCGCGAGGCGCTGGAGTTCCAGGCCGGCATGTACGGCGTGCCGCGGCGCGAACGGCGCACCGACGCCATCCTGGCGGCCATGCACCTCGCCGACAAGGCGGATGCCTATGCCCGCTCGCTCTCGGGCGGCATGCGCCGCCGCCTGCTGGTGGCCAAGGCCATGGTGCACAGTCCGCCGATCCTGGTGCTGGACGAGCCGACCGCCGGCGTCGACGTCGATCTGCGCCAGCAGCTCTGGCAGCATATCCGCGAGCTCAACCAGCGCGGTACGACCGTGCTGCTGACCACCCACTATCTGGAAGAGGCGGAGCAGCTCTGCGACCGCATCGCCATCATCAGCCGCGGCAAGGTGGTGGCCTGCGACACCACCCGGGCGTTGCTCGGCCGGCTCGACCGCAAGGGTCTCGCCATCACCATCGCCGAGGAGATCGCCGCGCCGCCGCCGGCGCTGGCGCCCTATCACGCCGAGCTGAAGCCGTTCCACCGCCTCACCCTGACCTATCAGCCGAGCCGGACGCCGATGGCGGAGATCCTGGCCGCGGTGCAGGACGCCGGCCTCACCATCCTCGACCTGACCACCGAGGAGACCGACCTTGAGGACATTTTCCTGCAACTGACGCGTTAGTCGATATCGATCGTGCCGACCATGCCGTCCCAGTCGTGATCGGCGCAGGTCAGCGGGAAGTGCCCCGTCCGCAGCGGCATGAAATCGATGTCGCGGCTCTGCCCCGGCGCCAGCACCGCCTCGTGTCCGTCCGCCACCAGCGCGGCGGGATTGGCCACTTTGACCGCCTTGAAGAATTCCGGCGCGGTGAATTCGTGCTGGTCCTTGCCGCGGTTCTCCAGATGCAGGCGATAGGCGACGCCGTGATGGAAGACCAGGTGGTCCGGCACGAAGCGGTCGTCCACCAGCTCGACCGTGACCGTCCGCGGCGCCGGGGTCGCGGTTTCCGCCGCGCGGGCCATGCCGATAAGCGCCGGCAAGGCCAGCGCCAATGCCAGGCCGCCCGCCATCCGTTGTCGCATCGATGCTCTCCGCAGCCGTCGCATGTCATCTATCAACAACG
>DATKQA010000283.1:0-6059 GCA_035523835.1 Candidatus Sulfotelmatobacter sp. | reverse complement strand
ATGATCTCGTTTTGGAAGCGGTGCAGCATTTCCGCCGCCGTGTCATGCAGCTTCGACTTGTTGAGCACGCTGACCTTGACCGGCAAGCGGCGGCTCAGCACCGCTTGCAGCCGTTCGGGATAGGCCTTTTGCGGTGCGCTCACGCCGGCGCCCATGGAAGAGGCGGTGCCGACCACGATCATGCGCACCGGCCGGTGGGCCGCAAGTTCGGCGCGGACCGCCGGCAGCTTGCCGTCGCTGCCGAGCAGCGAGTCCGGCACCTGGCAGGCCGCGGGCGGCGGCGCGGCATCGTGCGTTTTCGGCGCCAGTGTCTCGGCCGCCTCTGCGCCGGCCGCGAAGGCCAGCGCACCAAGGAGTATTGCCCACCGCGTCCACGTCATCGGCGTGTCCTCATCGGCCCTGCCGCACCGCATCGGCGGCCGGGCCGGCGGCGGGATTGGCCGCCGGCAAGGTGCGTGCAGTCGGCTGACGCTCCGACATCTGATAGGCGGTGATCAGCCAGGCTAGTCCGGTCATCAGCGCAATGCCGATGACGCTCACGGCGATCTGCATGGCGATCGAACCGTCGATTTCCTCCAGCACGAAGTGCGCGGCAAACGACAGGAAGATGCCGAGGCAGAAGACATGCAGCGACTGGCGCCCCGAGATCAGCAGTATCTTCGACACGCGCCAGCGCAGCAGCGGCGAACCGCTCGGGACGTAGCGGACGGTCAGGAAGGCGAGCGCCAGGAAATGCAGCAGCCTGAGCGGGTCGAGCGAGGTCTTGTCGATCGGGTAGATCACCCGCTGCAGCAGATCCGGCACGAAGCGCTCAAGCGCCGGCACGTGCCAGGTGGAGACGATGGCGAAGGACAGCAGAAGATAGAGGATGGCGAGCGGTTCGAGCCATGGCGCATCCGGCCAGATGCGCTCGTCGGTGCCGTGGCTGCGTCCGCAGGCGGAGCCGAACACGAACAGCAGCTGCCAGGCGAAGGGATTGAAGAACCAGCCGCCATTGTCGGGATAGGTGGTGAGATTCCAGTCGAAGCGGCGCGCCAGCACATAGAGCGTCAGGGACGCCGCCAGCATCAGCGGCCGGTTCCATTGGATGCCGGCCAGGATCAGCGGGAAGGCCAGCAGCAGCACGATGTAGAGCGGCAGCACATCCATGTTCGCCGGCATGAAGCGCAGCAGCAGCGCCTCGACCAGCACGATGTGCGGCGCATCCAGGAAGCTCGTGATGTTCATCTCCTCGACGAACATCGGATTGCGGAAGGTGGCCGCGACATAGGCGATCTGCGCGGTATAGACCATGAAGAGGAAGACATGCGCCGCATAGAGCTGCCAGCAGCGGCGCAGGATGCGCAGGGTCGCGAAGACGAAGCCGCGCTGGCGCAGCGCGCCGCCGTAGGCGACCGTCGCGGTATAGCCGGAAATGAAAATGAAGATTTCCGTCGCGTCGCTGAAGCCGAAATTGCGCACCGTCAGCCAGCTCAGCAGGTTCGAGGGAATATGGTCGAGAAAGATGAAGATGAGAGCCAATCCGCGAAAGAAATCGAGGCGCAGTTCGCGCTCTTTCGGCGGCCCCGGCAGCGCCATCGCGGCTCCTTTGTTCGACGGCAGTTGGCTGACGGCAGCCTAGCAAAACCATCGCCGCCGGTCGATGCGGACGCGGATGGCGCCCGGGGCTGCGTGCCTTGCCGACAGACATTATGCCCAAAAAGCAATCATGCTCCTCAGATTTGCTCAATTCTTGGGCGTCAGAATTTAGCCGCTCGGCTTTCACCGCGGGCCAGGTTCCGTTGTTCTATAGGCTTGATTCGGCACGGGGAATCCATGCTGGATGGGGGCCGTTTCCCGCTGGCATGGAACTTGTAACCATTGTGCAGTGCGGCGGACCATTGGGCCGGGACCTCTCCTGGAAGCACCCTGATCGCGCGGCAGACGTGGGGGCTCTCGCGACTGCTTCGAAGGGCTGATGGTCGCCGCACTGACGTGAACGCCTGAGGGAGGTCCCTTCGATCATGCGTGTCCTAAGACTGAAACAGTGCTTCGCGTTGCTGGCGGCATTCATGCTCGCAGCGCTTGTCTATACCGCCACGGCCCGCGCCGACAATCCGCCGGCCGCGGGGGCGCCGGCCGCGGGAGCGCCGGCCGCTGCGGCACCGGCAGCGGCACCCGCCGCGACGCCGGCTCCGCCCGCGCCGCCGTCCTGCGCCGGCAATTCCGATCCCAAGCTGGCCGTGCTGACCAAATGCACGCCGAACTCGGGCGATACCGCCTGGATGCTCACCTCCGTGGCGCTGGTGCTGATGATGACGGTGCCCGGCCTTGGCCTGTTCTACGGCGGCATGGTGCGCAAGAAGAACGTCGGCGACACGGTGATGACCAGCTTCGCCATCACCTGCCTGGTCACCGTGCTCTGGGCCGTCTGCACCTACAGCATGGCCTTCACCAGCGGCACGCCCTTTGTCGGCGGCCTGAGCCGTGCCTTCCTGCAGGGCATCCTGAGCGACATTTCGACCGGCATCGGCAATCCCAATCCGCTGGCACCGACCATCCCCGAGACGGTCTACATGTGCTTCCAGATGACCTTTGCCATCATCACCCCGGCGCTCATTGCCGGCGCCTTCGCCGAGCGGATGAAATTCTCGGCGATGCTCTGGTTCATCGGCCTGTGGGCGATCTTCGTCTATGCGCCGATCGCGCACTGGGTCTGGGGCCCCGACGGCTTCCTGAACAGCGGCAATTCCGACGCCTGGGTGAAGGTGCTCGACTTCGCCGGCGGCACGGTGGTGCACGTCAATTCCGGTGTCGCTGGTCTGTGCTGCGCCATCATGCTCGGCAAGCGCAAGGACACCGGCCCGGCGCATAACGTGGTGCTGACCTTCATCGGCGCCTCGCTGCTGTGGGTCGGCTGGTTCGGCTTCAACGCCGGGTCGGCGGTCACGGCCGGCATGCAGGCGGGCATGGCCATGACGGTCACCCAGGTCGCCACGGCGATGGCCGGCCTGACGTGGATGTTCGTGGAATGGGCGCACCGCGGCAAGCCGACCATCGTCGGCATCTGTTCCGGCGCGGTCGCCGGCCTGGTCGCCATCACCCCCGCCTCCGGCTTCGTCGGCCCCGCCGGTTCGCTGGCGATCGGCATCGCTGCCGGCGTCGTCTGCTACCTCGGTGCCACCTGGATCAAGGGCATCTTCGGCTACGACGATGCGCTCGACTGCTTCGGCGTGCATGCCATCGGCGGAGCGGCCGGCGCAATCCTGACCGGCGTCTTCGCCATCGGCGAGTACGGCGGCACCTCCGGCCTGATCGAAGGCAACGCCGGCCAGGTGCTGAACCAGATCGAGGGCGTGGTCATCGTGGTGATCTACGACGTGATCGTGTCGCTGATCATCCTCAAGGTGATCGACATGGTCCTCGGGCTGCGCGTCGAGGAGATGGTGGAGCGCGACGGTCTCGACCTGGCGCTGCACGGCGAGATGGTGCAGTAACCGCTCGCACTCGTTCAAGCCAACGGGAGAGGGGGCCTTGCGGCCCCCTCTTTCGTTTGGCGATGCCGCATGCCCGACGGCGGCGTCCGCTTCTGTTTTCGCAGCCGCCTCAGGCGATCTGCGCCAGGATCAGCACCATGCCGATCACGGAGACGAGCCAGGCGAGCGTGCGCAGCCAGGGAATGCCGGCGATATAGATCGCCGCATAGGCGAGCCGGGCCCAGAAGAACAGCTCCGTGCCGAGCACCACCATGGCGTTGCCCGGCACCGCGATATGCGCCACCAGCACCAGCACGGCGAAGACCGGTAGGTTCTCCAGCATGTTCGCCTGCGCGCGCACGGCACGCGCCACCCACGGCGCATCCGGCGGCGTATTGTCGCGATTGCCGACCAGGACCGGCAATCTCCAGCCGCTGGTGCGGCCGATCATGTAGGGCACCCATTGCAGGAACGCCAGCACGGCGCTCCAAACCAACATGGTCAAGTCGGTAGTCATGGCAGTTCCCCCCGAGGTCTTATTGACGCCCGGGAGACGAGCACGGGTTGCGCGAAAACGTGATCGGTGCCGTGCGGCGGCGCCGCGCGGGCTGCCGACTATGGTCTAGGCGAGTGCCATCGCGGCGGTGCATACTCATGCCGCCTTCCCGAATGCAATGAGCTGGAAAGTCCGCTATGCGTGATCTGCAATTGCCCGGCCGCTCCGTCGTCCATGCCGTCAACGGCGCGGCCGCCACCTCGCATCCGCTCTCGACCATGACCGCCGTCGACATCCTGCGCCAGGGCGGCACGGCGGCCGACGCGGCGGTGGCGGCCTGCGCGGTGCAGTGCGTGGTCGAGCCGATGTCGACCGGCATCGGCGGCGATTGCTTCGTGCTTTATTCGCGGCAGGGTTCCGGCGACGTCGAGGGGCTGAACGGCTCCGGCCGGGCGCCGGCCGGGCTGACCGCCGAGCGGCTGCTGGAGCAGGGCATCAAGCAGATCGGCGTGCAGAGCGCCCATGCGGTGACCGTGCCCGGCGCCATCGATGCCTGGGATACCCTGCTGCAGAAGCACGGCAAGTTCGGGCTCGACAAGCTGCTGCAGCCGGCGATCCGCTACGCCGAGGAAGGCTTCGCGGTGACGCCGCGCGTCGCCCATGACTGGAAGCGCAACGAGGCGAAGCTTGCCCTGGACCCCAGCGCCGCGGCGAAATACCTGTCCGGCGGCAAGGCGCCCGTCGCCGGCGACAAGCATCGGCTGCCGGCGCTGGCGGAAACGCTCAAGACCATCGCCCGCCAGGGCCGCGACGGCTTCTACCGCGGTGCCGTCGCCGACGACATGGTGGCGCATCTCGAGCGTCACGGCGGCTACCATACGTTGGACGATTTCGCCGAGCACCGCGCCGAGGCGGTGACGCCGATCGCCACCGAATACCGCGGCCGGCAGATGCTGCAAATCCCGCCGAACGGCCAGGGCGTCACCGCGCTCCTGATGTTCAACATCCTGAAGGGCTTCGATCTCGCCGCGCTCGACCCGGTCGGCGTCAAGCGCCTGCATATCGAGGCGGAAACCACGCGGCTTGCCTATGCGGTGCGCGACAAATACGTCGCCGATCCGCAGCACGCGCCGGTGCCGGTGGAGGAAATCCTGTCGCAGCGCTTCGCCGACGACCTGCGTGCGCAGATCGATCTCGAACGCGCCATGGGCTCGATCGACAATACGGTGGGGCCGATCTATCGCGACACCATCTATCTCACCGTGGTCGACAAGGACCGCAACGTCTGCTCCTTCATCAATTCGCTCTATTTCCCCTTCGGTTCGGCGCTGGTGAGCGAAAAGACCGGCGTCGTGCTGCAGAACCGCGGCGCCGGCTTCCGCGTGCAGCCCGGTCATCCCAACTGCGTCGCCCCGCGCAAGCGCCCGCTGCATACCATCATTCCCGGCATGGCGCTGGAGGGCGGCCGGCCGGTGGTCGCCTACGGCGTGATGGGCGGCGCCTATCAGCCGGTCGGCCATGTGCATGTCATCGGCAACATGTTCGACTACGGCATGGATCCGCAGGAGGCGCTCGATTGCGCCCGCGTGTTCCATGTCGAAGGCCGGCTCGACGTGGAACGCGGTGTGTCGGACGTGGTCATGGCCGGGCTCGGCGCCCTCGGGCACGAGGTGCGGCGGCCGGACATGCCCTGGGGCGGCGGCCAGCTCATCAAGATCGACTGGGACAAGGGCACGCTCGCCGCCGCCTCCGATCCGCGCAAGGACGGCTGCGCGCTCGGCTATTGAGCGGCGGGCGCCTCGATGAAGGCATATTCGTGCTGGGCGTCGCGAATGACGAGCGCTCGCCTGCCATCGCGCCGGCCGACGACGAAGTTGAAGCCGTCGACCGTCGGGTCGATGGTGACGAAGGACGTGGTGCCGTCGGCGTTGCGGCGCGAGGCGACGGCGCTGTGCCAGCGGCCGAAGTCGAAGACCGTCGCGCCGGCCTCGGCGCGGACGCGAAGCGAGCCGAGCGCCGGCGATGCATAGCTTGATGCGAGCTTGGCGACGGCGTCGGCCTCGGGCGGGACGGCCAGCCGTTCGCGGTTCCGCGCGATGTTGGCGGCG
>DATKQA010000282.1:0-11471 GCA_035523835.1 Candidatus Sulfotelmatobacter sp. | reverse complement strand
CGGTCGGGATCCTGACCAGGTGGTCGCAGCGCGCGGTCAGCGCCGGCGACAGGGCGCCGCGCTCCGGCCCGAAGACATAGGCCGCGCGCGGCGGGTGGCGGAAGCTTGGCAGCGCCACGGCCTCGTCGAGCAGCTCCACGCCGACGAGCTGGCAGCCGCTCGGCAAGGTCAGCGCCTCCGGCCCGGTATAATCGTACCAGGGCAGGTGCTCCGGCGTGCGGCTGGTGTCGGCGCGGGATTTCTGCACCCGCGGATCGGCCGCCACGGTGAAGACGAACCGGGCGCCGAAGGCATGCGCCGAGCGGAACAGGTTGCCGGCATTCATCGCCTTGGAAATGCCTTCCACGCCGATGGCGAAATAGCCGCGCATGAATTGCCCCGCCGCCGCCCAGAGCCTAAGTTGCTCGCGTCCGACGATAGTACGGGAGTCCCATGCCGACCAGCCGCCTGCCGCCGCCCGGCGCCGCGCCGATCGGGATCGCGGTCACCCGCGGCGACCTGGTGGAGAGCCGCCATCGCGTCGCCTGCGCGGTGGTCGATGCCGACGGCCGGCAGCTTGCCGCCTGGGGCGACGTCGCCGCGCCGGTCTATCCGCGCTCGGCGGTGAAGGCGCTGCAGGCGCTGCCGCTGATCGAGAGCGGCGCCGCCGATGCCTTCGGTCTCAACGAGACCGAACTGGCGCTGGCCTGTGCCTCGCACAACGGCGAGCCGGCGCAGGTCGCCGCCGTGCGCGCCTGGCTGGCCAGGCTCGGCCTCGGCGAGGCCGATCTCGAATGCGGCAGCCACTGGCCGTACCACGAGCCGTCCATGCTGGCCTTGGCGGTCCAGGGCGAGCGGCCGACGGCGGCGCACAACAACTGCTCGGGCAAACACAGCGCCATGCTGACCGTGGCGCGCCATCGCGGCGAGCCGGTGCGCGGCTATACCGCCCGCGCGCATCCGGCGCAACAGCGCGCGATGCAGGCGCTGGCCGAGATGGCCGGCATCGACCTCGCCGCGGCGCCGGTCGGCATCGACGGCTGCGCCATCCCGACCGTGGCGCTGCCGCTCGACAGGCTCGCGCTCGCCATGGCGCGCTTCGCCCGGCCGGCGCACCTGCCGCCGGCGCGCGCCGAGGCCTGCCGCCGGCTGGCCGCGGCGATGTCGCGCGCGCCGCTGATGATCGCCGGGCACGGCCGGCTCGACAGCGCGCTGATCGAGGCCGCCGGCGGGCGCATCCTGTCGAAGGGCGGCGCCGAGGGCGTGCAGGTGGCGATGCTGCCCGAGCCCGGCATCGGCATCGCCATCAAGGCGCTCGACGGCGCCGCGCGGGCGCGCGAGGTGGCGCTCGGCCTGGTGCTCGACTGGCTCGGCGTGCTCGATGCGGCGCTCCGCGGCAGGCTGGCCGATTTCTTGGCGCCCGGCATCACCAATCGCCGCGGCGCCGTGGTCGGGCGCGTCCAGGCCGCCGACGCCGGCTTCTGACGGGTTTGACGGCGCCGGACCTTCGGGCTATCACCGCCGGCGGCAATATGGAGGGAGAGCAAGTCATGAAAGCCGTGCTGTGCAAGGCCTATGGGCCGCCGGAATCGCTCGTCGTCGAGGACGTGCCGACGCCGAAGGTGGGGCCGAAGGAGGTCCGCATCGCCGTGCATGCCGCCGGCCTGAATTTCCCCGATACGTTGATCATCACCGGCAAGTACCAGTTCAAGCCGCCGTTCCCCTTCAGCCCGGGCATGGAGGTCGGCGGCGTGGTGCAGGAGGTCGGCGCCGAGGTGAAGACGGTGCAGCCGGGCGACCGGGTCATGGCCTCGACCGGCACCGGCGCCTTCGCCGAGGAAGCGGTGGCCCCGGCGCAATCGGTCTATCGCATCCCCGACAACATGGATTTCGCCGCCGCCGCCGCCTTCCCGGTGACCTACGGCACGACCTATCACGCGCTGATCGACCGCGGCCATCTCAAGGCCGGCGAGTGGCTCCTGGTGCACGGCGCCGGCGGCGGCGTCGGCATCACGGCGGTCGAGATGGGCAAGCTCTTGGGCGCCAAGGTGATCGCCACCGCCGGCTCGGCCGAGAAGCTCGCCATCGCCAAGCAATATGGCGCCGACCACCTGATCAACTATTCGACCGAGAAGGTGCGCGACCGGGTGAAGGAGATCACCGGCGACAAGGGTGCCGACGTGATCTACGACCCGGTCGGCGGCGACGTCTTCGACGAATCGCTTCGCTGCATCGCCTGGGAAGGGCGGCTCCTGGTGATCGGCTTCGCCGCCGGGCGCATTCCCGCCGCGCCGGCCAATCTCATCCTGCTCAAGGGCTGCGAGGTGGTCGGCGTGTTCTGGGGCTCGTTCGCCGCGCGCAACCCCGACATCAGCCGCAAGAACTTCGAGGTGATGTTGAAATGGGCGGCGGAGGGCAAGCTCAAGCCGCATGTCTCGGCGCGCTTCCCGCTCGACCAGGTGCCGCAGGCGATGAACGCGCTGCTGGCGCGCAAGGTCACCGGCAAGGCGGTCATCGCCGTCCGCCAGGGCTAGGGCGGCCTTGGTCGGGCCGGGCGAGAGCGGCACGGCGGCAGGGGTCCGGGCGCAGTACGAGGCCTATCCCTATCCGCCGCGCGACCCGGCCGACGAGCGCAAGCGGCTGATCATCGGCTCGCCGAGCCATCTCGACGAGCTCACGCATTATTGCTTCGCCGGCCGGCTCGAAAGATCGCGGCCGCTCCGCGTGCTGTTTGCCGGCGGCGGCACCGGCGACGGGCTGATCATGCTGGCGACCCAGGCGAAGGCGCGCGGCATCGCGCTCGACCTCACCTATCTCGACCTTTCCGCGGCCGCGGCGGCGATCGCCGAAGCGCGGGCCGGCGTGCGCGGCCTCAGCGACATCCGCTTCCGCACCGGCTCGCTGCTCGATGTGGCGGCCCTGGCGCCCGGTCCCTACGACTACATCGATTGCTGCGGCGTGCTGCATCATCTGCCCGATCCTTCGGCCGGCCTCGCCGCGCTCGCCGCGGAACTCGCCCCGCGCGGCGCCATGGGGCTGATGCTCTATGGCGCGCTGGGACGCACCGGCGTCTATCCCGTGCAGGCGGCGCTGAAGACCCTGGCGGCGGCGGAGACGCCGGCGCGGCAGGTCGCCATCGCGCGCCGGCTGCTGAAGGATCTGCCCGAGAGCAATTGGCTGAAGCGCAATCCCTTCCTCGGCGATCACCTGCGCGGCGAGGATGCGGCGCTCTATGACCTGCTGCTGCACAGCAGGGATCGCGCCTATAGCGTGCCGGAGATCGCCGCGCTGCTCGACGGCGCCGGCCTCCGCGTCGCCGCCTTCATCGAGCCGGTCCGCTACCAGCCGGCGACCTGGCTCAGCGATGCCGCGCTGATCGAGCGCACCCGCGCCCTGCCGCCGCTCGCGGCCGCGGCGCTGGCGGAAAACCTGTCCGGCGCGCTGAAGACGCATGTCTTCTACGCCGTGCGCGCGTCGGCCGGCGACACCGTGGCCAAGCCGGGCGGTCCCGATACGGTGCCGGTCTGGCGCGACGAGGATGCGCGCGCGCTCGTCCGCGCACTTGGCGAAAGCCGGCATCTGGCGCTCGATTTCGACGGTCACAAGGTGAAGCTCGCCGTGCCCGACGGCGCCGGCGCGCTGGCCCGGCTGATCGACGGCCGGCGCCATCTCGGCGCGATGCAGGGCCTGCTCGGCCTCGACTGGTTCGCGCTGAAGGCCCGCTTCGACCGGCTCTACGGCCTGCTCAATCCGCTCAACCTCATGTTCCTGCGCTGCTGAGCCTGCCTCAGCCGCCGCTCATGCGGGTGTAGATGATGAGGTCGAGCTCCGGCGTCGGCACGTCGGTCTGCGCGATCAGGTCGCTGACCTGGCCGCGATGATGGGTCTGGTGGTTGAAGACGTGCGCGAGCAGCAGGCCGAGCGGATTGGTGAAGGGCATGCCGCGGGAATTTGTATAGGTGAGCGGCGCCTCGATGTCCGCCTCGCTCAGGCCGTCGACGTAGTTGACGATGTGCGCGTCCTCGGCGCGGCGCGCCACTTCCAGCCCGACACGGTCGGCATAGAGCTGCTGGTCGAGCGACTTCACCGGATAGCTCTTGTGGTCGAAGCGCGCGAACCACATGCGGTCGGTGAGCAGAAGATGGTTCAAGGTGCCGTGGATGCCTTTGAAGAAGGCCGGCCGCGGCTTCATGTACTCGGCCTCGCTGAGCGCGAAGCAGCTCTTGTAGAGCCGTTCGTTGGCCCAGGCGTTGTAGCGGGCGAAGCGGCGGAAATGCTCGCGGGCGAACGTCATGGCGGCCTCCTCGTCGGCGGCCAAGGATGGGCTGCGTCTGCCGCAGCGTCAACCGGCCGCTGCTGACAGTCCGGTGCCGATCTGCTAGAACCACGCCGATAGTTCGCGGGAGGCATCGGCCATGGAACTCAAGGGAATTGCAGCTCTCGTCACCGGCGGCGCGTCAGGCCTCGGCGCGGCGACGGCGCGCGAACTCACCGCCGCCGGCGCCAAATGCGCGCTGCTCGACATGAACATGCCGGTCGCCGAGAAGACGGCGAAGGAGATCGGCGCGCTTGCCGTCGAATGCAACGTCGCCGACGCCGACAGCGCGACCAAGGCGATCGCCGCCGCCGCGGCGAAGCACGGGCCGGCCCGCGTGTTGGTGAACTGCGCCGGCATCGGCGTCGCCGCCAAGGCGGTCGGCAAGGACGGGCCGATGCCGCTCGACCGCTTCGCCAGAGTCATTCAGGTCAATCTCATCGGCACCTTCAACATGATCCGGCTCGCCGCCGCGGAGATGCAGAAGCTGCCGGCGCTCGCCGACAACGAACGCGGCGCCATCATCAACACCGCTTCCGTCGCCGCCTTCGACGGCCAGATCGGCCAGCCGGCCTATTCCGCCTCCAAGGGCGGCGTGGTCGGCATGACCCTGCCGCTGGCGCGCGAGTTCGCGCAGTTCGGCATCCGTGTCTGCACCATTGCGCCCGGCCTGTTCGATACGCCGATGATGGCCGGCCTGCCGCCGGAGGCGCATGCGGCGCTGGTCGCGACCACGCTGTTTCCCCGCCGGCTCGGCCTGCCGGCGGAATTCGGCAAGCTCTCGCGCCATATCTGCGAGAACGCCATGCTGAACGGCGAGACCATCCGCCTCGACGGCTCGATCCGGTTGGCGCCGCGTTAGCTTTCGTTGCGACGCGCGCGTCGCGAAGGAGGTCGGCCATGGTGCAGAAACTCGGCGGCGCCGAACGCAGCGCCGCGCTCGCCACGCTCCACGGCTGGCGCGAGGTCGCGGGCCGCGACGCCATCGCCAAGAGCTTCACCTTCGCCGATTTCAACCAGGCCTTCGGCTTCATGGCGCGGGTCGCGCTGATGGCGGAAAAGCTCGATCATCATCCGGAATGGTCGAATGTCTACAACCGGGTGGAAATAATTCTCTCCACTCACGATGCCGGCGGCGTCAGCCAGCGCGACGTCGCGCTGGCGCAATTCATCGACGGGCTGGCGTGAGCCGGCGCTTCGGCGCGGCACCCTCGCTCGGCGATATCGAGCGGCTGGCGGAGGCGGCCTTCGCTTCGATCCCCGAAAGCCTGCGCCGGCACGCCGGCAACGTCGTCATCCGCGTCGAGGAATTTCCCGACGCGGAGACGGAAGCCGACATGGAACTGGAAACCTCGTTCGACCTGCTCGGCCTCTATCGCGGCACCAGCCTCGACCGCAAGAGCATCGCCGATTCCGGCAGCCCGCCCGACATGATCTTCCTCTATCGCCGGCCGCTCCTGGATTACTGGTGCGAAACCGGCGAAGCGCTCGAGCGCGTGGTGCGGCACGTGCTGATCCACGAGATCGGCCACCACTTCGGCTTCTCCGACGAGGACATGGAAGCGATCGAGGCGTCGGACTAGCGCATGGCATGCCCTATGAAGGCAGCGGGCGCGACGATCGGGATGCCGCGGAACGGGTCGAGCGCCAGCAAGTCCGAATCGCCGGTTACGATGAAGTCGGCATTCCCGCCGGCGGCAAGTTCGAGAAACCTGTCGTCGGTAGGATCGCGACAGGCCGCAATTCGCTCAGTCGGTGCAATCAACAGAGCCATAGCCAGCAACTGCTTCAGCCAAGCTAGCGCGGCAGGAGCGATCAACGCTGCCAGCGGCGGCCGTGCCAGAACCTCGAAAAGCTGCCGTTCGGTCGCGAGATTTCAGAAAGATGCCGCGTTGTTCCACCAGACGCACCGACAGCGCTGGCAGGGAAGCATCCTTGAGCGCGGCGCTGACGAATACGTTCGTATCGACGACGACTCGCATCAAGCCGGCGAATCTACCGCGCGCTGTGCTTCCTTGATCAGCCGGTCTATGTCTTCATCGCTCAATCCGGCGGCAACGACATGCGCACGCGATTCCCGCCGGCCGGGGATCAGTTCCCGGTCGAGGTCGAGCGTGACCGTCACGCGCTCGTCAGAACCGACACCGCGACGCCTGAGCTCGGCCGTTATTTCACCGGCCGTGGTTTCGATCCTCTCGATTCGCGCCATCGGCGTCTCGTCTATTCATTCACGATTGGTTCTAGCATGACGATCGGCACCGAACAAGAACGATGCCTTGAAAGCACCCGTCCGGCGTGAGCGTGCTGCTTGGCGCAAGCGCCATCTAGGTCAGTGGATAGACCGCTTCCGGCTGGTGGATGGCGCCGGCCCGGCCGAGGAAGCTCGAGAACAGCGTATAGCTTTCCACCGCGAACGGCGGCGACAAAAGGCCGCCGTTGTCGGCGAGGAACTGCGCCACGCGGCTTTCCGGCGCGCCTTTCAGGCGGGCGAGCGTGACGTGCGGGTGGAACTTGCGCCGTTCCGCCTCCAGGCCGAGGCGCTGCAGCGCCGTTTCCACCTTGCCCTGCAGGCGGAGCAGGCTATCGTTCGGCTTGATCCCGGCCCAGAGCGTGTCGACGCGGCGCTTCTCGCCGAACTGGCCGACGCCCTCGATCTGCAGCTCGAACTTCGGCACGGCGACGTGGCCGAGCGCATCGACGATGTCGCCGTAGGCGCGGCCGTCCACGTCGCCGATGAAGCGGAGCGTGAGATGCAGGTTCTCCGCCCTGGCCCATTTCGCGCCGGGAACGCCGGCGGCGAGCAACGCCAGCCGCTGGCGTATCGGCTCCGGCAGCGAGACGGCGACGAACAGGCGGATCATCGCACTCAGGCGTCTTCCGCCGCGATGAGCACGCCGCAGAGCACCGCCGGCACGTCGCCGTCGTTCCGCCAGGCGTGGTTGGTGCCGCGCTGGATCACCACGTCGAAGGGCTTCATCGCCACCTCGCCCTCGTCGAGCAGCAGCGTCACCTCGCCGGCGAGCAGGATGATATAGTCGACGCTCTCGGTCTTGTGCATGGCGGGGTGCCGGCGCGTGTCGACGCGGGCATGCGCCGCGCCCATGCCGGTGAAGATGGCGGCGGCGCGCTGCTGGCGTTCCTCCGGCGACAGATGCGCCTCCTCCTTGTCCGGGGCGATCTGGAAGAAGCGGAAGACGTTGCCGCCCTTGGGTGGTTCCAGGCCGATCTTCACCCCGGCCACGGGATCGACGAAGGCGCCGTTGTCGGGCGGCATCTTTTCCATGCGCCAGAGATTGGTCAGACCGCGGTTCGGCCGGATGGGATTGCTGACGGTGTTGGCGGCGATGCCGTCGGAGACGACGATGGACTTGCCCTCGGCATTGTGGCCGGTGACGACCCGGCGCGCGGGATGCAGCATGATGTTCTCCTCCGCTTCGATATTGCTAGTGTGAATCGGCCGCGGGCGGTTCCCGCAGCAGTTTTTCCACGTAAGGGGCGATGCGCGCCACGATGACGTCGACGCCGGCCGCGGTCGGGTGCAGCCCGTCGGCCTGGGTGAGCGCGGCGTCACCGGCGACGCCGTCGAGGAAGAAGGGATAGAGCAGCGCATGATGCCTGGCCGCCAGCCGCGGATAGATGGCCTTGAAGGCATCGCCGTAGTCGCGGCCGAGGTTGGGCGGCGCGAGCATGCCGGCGAGCAGCACCCTGATGCCGCGCGCGTCGAGGACGGTCAGGATCGCATCCAGGTTGGCCTCGGCCGCGCCGGGATCGATGCCGCGCAGCGCATCGTTGGCGCCGAGCTCGACGATGGCGTATTGCGGCCTGTCGGCGAGCGCCCAGTCGAGCCGGGCGCGGCCGCCCGCCGTGGTATCGCCGGAGACGCCGGCATTGTCGATGCTGACCCTGCTGCCGCGCGCGGCGAGATAGGCGGCAAGCCGCACGGGAAACGCCTGCTCCGGCGCCAGGCCGTAGCCGGCGGTGAGCGAATCGCCGAGCGCCACGATCAACGGAACGTTACCGGCGGCCAAGGCCGGCGCCGCCGCGCCAAGCCAGACGAGGACGGTTATACTCGCATTGAAAACCGCTCGCGCGAGGCCATATGCGCTCCGGGATCGCACGCCTCGCGCCTGCCGCCGCCGCCTGCCGTCGAAGGGAAGCATGAACGTACCCGGCCCCGTCACTGAATCGCCGCCGGCGCAGCCGCTTGTCCTGCTCGACGATGTGCATCTCACTCTGGTGAGCGCGGCCGGTGCCGTCAATATCCTGCGCGGCGTCGATCTCCGCATCGCCGCCGGCGAGACCGTGGGCGTGGTCGGCCCTTCCGGCTCCGGCAAATCGACCATGCTGTCGGTGATCGCCGGGCTGGAACGGGCCAGCTCGGGCAGGGTCTGCGTCGCCGGGGCGGATCTCTCGGCGCTCGACGAGGATCGGCTGGCGCGCTTCCGTCGCGATCATCTCGGCATCGTCTTCCAGTCGTTCCACCTGCTGCCGACCATGACGGCGCTCGAGAACGTCGCCGTGCCGCTGGAGCTGGCCGGACGCGGCGATGCCTTCGCCCGCGCCAGTGCGGAACTGGATGGCGTCGGCCTCGGCCACCGCCTCCGGCACTATCCGGCGGAGCTTTCCGGCGGCGAGCAGCAGCGGGTGGCGCTGGCCCGCGCCGTGGTCGGCAGACCGGAACTGCTGCTCGCCGACGAGCCGACCGGCAATCTCGACGGCGCCACCGGCCGGCAGGTGATCGACCTGCTCTTCGCCATGCAGCGCCGCCACGGCACCACCCTGGTCCTGATCACCCACGATGCCGAGCTCGCCGGGCGGTGCGGCCGCGTGGTGCGCATCGGCGACGGCCGCGTCATCGACCAGGGACAGCACGCCCTGTCGCCGGGCTGATGCATGGGTGATCTGGCGCTGGCCTTTCGCCTGGCGCGGCGCGAACTGCGTGCCGGCCTCGGCGGCTTTCGCATCTTCATCGCCTGCCTGGCGCTCGGCGTCGCCGCCATCGCCGGTGTCGGGTCGCTCGCCGCCGCGGTGGACGCGGGCTTGCGCAGCGACGGCCGCGCGTTGCTCGGCGGCGATATCGAACTCCGCCTCGTGCATCGCCAGACCTCGCCGGAGGAACAGGCCTGGCTCGTCGCCCACGGCACGGTCTCAAGCGTGGCGCAGATGCGCGCCATCGCGCACAACCCGGCCAACCAGCGTCGCACCCTGGTCGAGTTGAAGGCGGTCGATGCCGCCTATCCGCTCTATGGCCAGGTGACGCTGGCGCCGCCGGCGCCCTTGGCGTCGGCCTTGGCCGAACGCGACGGGCGCTTCGGCGCCGTGGTCGAGGCCGCGCTGCTCGATCGTCTGGGCGTGAAGATCGGCGAGCCGCTCACCGTCGGCGATGCCACGGTCGAGGTGCGCGGCGCCATCGACAGCGAACCCGATCGCGGCAGCGGCGGCCTGGCGCTCGGTCCGCGCCTGATGATCAGCACGGCGGCCCTGCCGGCGACCGGCCTGGTCCAGCCGGGCAGCCTGATCACCTGGGCCTATCGCATGCGCCTGCCGGCGGGCAGCGATCCGGCGCGCTGGACACGGGCTGCCGACGATGCCTTTCCCGATGCCGGCTGGCAGGTGCGGAACTACACCGGCGCCAGTCCCGGCCTCAAGGAATGGGTTGATCGCATCGGCCTGTTCCTGACCCTGGTCGGCCTCACCGCGCTGCTGGTCGGCGGCGTCGGCGTCGGCAATGCGGTCAAGAGCTACCTGGAAGGGCGCAGCGCCGCCATCGCCACCTTGAAGTGCCTCGGCGCCTCCGGCCGCACCATCTTCCAGACCTACCTGTTGCAGGTCATGGCCATGGCGCTGGCCGGGGTGATCGTCGGGCTGGCGCTCGGTGCCGCCGTTCCGGCGCTGCTGGTGCTGGTGCCGAGCGGCCGGCTGCCGGTGCCGCCGCACCTCGCCGTCTACCCGGCGCCGCTGCTGCTGGCCGCCGCCTACGGCCTGCTCACCGCGCTCGCCTTCGCCGTCTGGCCGCTGGCGCGGGCGCGCCTGGTGCCGGCCGCCGGCCTGTTCCGCGACCTGGTGGCGCCGACGCGGACCTTGCCGGGCGGCGCCTATGTCGCCGCGACGGTCGCCGCCTATCTGGCACTGGCGGCGGTGGCCGTGGCCAGCGCCGGCGAGCGGCGCTTCGCGCTCGGCTTCGTCGCCGGCGCCATCGGCAGTTTCCTGCTGCTGCGCGCCGCCGCCGCGGCGGTGGTCTGGCTGGCGCGGCGCGCCGGCCGGCCACGCTTGCCGCTGCTGCGCATGGCCTTGAGCAATCTGCATCGGCCCGGCGCCGGCACCGCCAGCGTCATGCTGTCGCTCGGCCTCGGCGTGACCCTGCTGGTCACGGTGGCACTGATCCAGGGCAATCTCGCCCTGCTGGTGCGGGAATCGCTGCCCGATGTCGCGCCCGCCTTCTTCTTCATCGATATCCAGCCCGACCAGATCGCCGCCTTCGAAAGACTGGCGACCGCCACGCCGGGCGTGAGCGCGGTGGCGGCGGTGCCGTCGCTGCGCGGCCGCATCGTCAAGGTCAACGGCGTGCCGGCCGAACAGGTTCATGTCGGCAGCAATTCGCGCTGGGCCTTGCGCGGCGACCGCGGCCTGACCTATGCGAGCCAGGTGCCGGCCGGTTCCACCGTCGTCGCCGGCCGCTGGTGGCCGCCCGACTATCACGGGCCGCCGCTCATTTCGCTGGATGCCGGCATCGCCGCCGACATGGGCCTGAAGCCCGGCGACCGGTTGACGGTGAACGTGCTCGGCCGCGACATCGAGGCCACCATCGCCAATCTCCGCCGCATCGACTGGGGCACGCTCGGCATCAATTTCGCCATCGTCTTCGCGCCCGGCACGCTCGAAGCGGCGCCGCACACCTTCATCGCCACGGCGCATGCCGAAGGCGCGGCGGAGGCGGCGCTCTATCGCGCCGTCACCGACCGCTTCCACAGCGTCTCCGTGGTGCGCGTGAAGGACGCCATCGCCCAGGTCAACGCGATCATGAATGAGCTCGGCTTCGGCGTGCGCGCGGCGAGCCTTGTGACCATTCTCGCGGGGCTTCTGGTCCTCGCCGGCGCGATCGCCGCGGGCCAGCGTGCTCGGCTCTACGACGCCACCGTCCTGAAGGTGCTGGGCGCAACGCGGACCCAAATCGCGC
>DATKQA010000281.1:0-7709 GCA_035523835.1 Candidatus Sulfotelmatobacter sp. | reverse complement strand
GAGCGCCGGATCGTCCAGCTTGGGATCATGGGTCAGCGTCACCACGGCGGTGCGCAGGTCGGGCTTCAGCTCCGCCATCGCCTCGTCCGGCCAGGCGTTCGACAGGGAGACGCCGGGAAAGCGATCCTCGGTCGCGAAGGCGCGCCGCGGATCGACCACCTGCACCTCGTAGCCGGAAAGCGCCGCGATCGGGCCGAGCGCCTGGGTGATGTGCACCGCGCCGACCACGATCATGCGGAGCGGCGGGTTGAAGATGTTGATGAAGACCGGCCCTTCGGCGGTCGCCACCGTCGTCGCCTTGTCGGCGATCAGGGCCGCGCGCGCCGCCTCGGCGACTTCATGCGGCCAGTCCTTGCTGCCTTGTTTGCCATAGAGATAAAGCAGGGTCTGCGCACCGGACTTCAGATTGGTGGCAAGCGCGACTGGCCGTTTCGCGGCGCGGTCCTCCAGCAACTGCCGCATGATCTCAGGACGCATGGTCGGGTTCCGCTCTTAATCCAGCCGCTCAAGATAGATCTCTATCTTGCCGCCGCAGGCCAAGCCCACTTCCCAGGCCTGGGAATTGCTGACGCCGAAATCCAGCAGCCGCGGCTTGCCGTCGGCGATCACCTCCAGCGCCTCCTGCACCACGGCGCCCTCGATGCAGCCGCCGGAGACCGAGCCGATGAAGGCGCCCTTGTCGTCGACGGCAAGCTGGCTGCCGGTCGGGCGGGGGGCCGATCCCCAGGTGGTGACCACGGTGGCCACCGCCACGCCCTTGCCCTGGCTCCGCCAGGCGGCGGCCTGCGCCAGGATATCCTCGTGCGTCGTGCCGATCATGCTGCAACTCCCATGAAACCTTCCTCGCGGCGGACCGGCGGCCGGGCGAGCGCGCCCGCGAGATCAGCCAAGCTTGCCAGATTGTGCACCGGCCGGAACTCGTCCACATGAGGCAATATAGTGCGGATGCCGATGGATTTCGGCTCGAAGCCCTCCCAGCGCAGGAGCGGGTTGAGCCAGATGAGCCGGCGGCAGGACTTGTGCAACCGTTCGATCTCCTGCGCCAGGCCGGCGCCGGCCTCGCGATCCAGCCCGTCGGAGATGAACAGCACCAGCGCGCCCTGGCCCAGCACGCGCCGCGACCAGCGGGTGTTGAATTCGCGCAATGTGGCGCCGATGCGGGTGCCGCCGGACCAGTCCTCCACCGCCTCGCCGATGCGGCTCATGGCGATGTCGACGTCCTTCTGCCGGAGATGGCGGGTGATGTTGGTCAGCCGCGTGCCGAACAGGAAGGTGTGGACGCGGTCGCGATCGTTGGTGATGGCATGCACGAAGTGCAGGAACAGGCGCGAATAGCGGCTCATGGAGCCGGAGATGTCGCACAGGATGACCAGCGGCGGGTGCCGCGTCACCACCGTGCGGCGGCGCAGCGGAATGCCGGCCCCGCCGGTGCGGAGCGAGGCGCGCAAAGTGGCCCGCATGTCGACGCGCGGCCCGTACGGCGCCGCATGGAAGCGCCGCGTCGGCACCTGCATGATCGGCAGGCGGAGCTTGGTGATGATACGCTTGGCCGCCGCCACCTCTTCGGCCGACATGCTTTCGAAATCCATGGTTTGCAGCAGTTCGCGATCGGAGAAGGTGAAGGTCGCGTCGAGTTCGACCTGGTCGGGTTCGCGTTCGTTTTCCTTGTCGCCCTTGCCGGCGTCGGGGAAGAGCGCGTCGCTGAGACGGCGGCTCTGCTTTTCCTGCTCCTCCTCGGGCGGCGCCTCGAAGGTCGGCAGGAGCATGCCGAGCATCTTCTCCAGGATCTTCGGATTGCGCCAGAAGACGTGAAACGCCTGGTCGAACAGGTCCTGCTGGTCGCGCCGGTTGACGAAGACCGAATGCAGCGTCCAGTAGAAGTCGTCGCGGCGGCGGATGCCGGCGGCTTCCACGGCGCGGATCGCGTCGATCACCCGGCCAGGCCCGATCGGCAGGCCGGCGGCGCGCAGCACGCGGCCGAAATGCATGATGTTTTCGGCCAGCCGGCCGTTGCCTTCCTCGCTCATGGCGGCGCCGCCGCCAGTTCGCTCTGCACCCGGTGCAGGATCGCGGCCGCCTCGCTGCCCTGCATCTTGGCGATGTCATCCTGGTATTTCAGGATGACGCCGAGCGTGTTGTTCACCGTCGCGGGATCGAGCGCCAGGGCGTCGAGGTGGGTCAGCGCCTCGGTCCAGTCGATGGTCTCGGCAATGCCCGGCAGCTTGAACAGCTCGGTCTTGCGCAGCTCCTGGATGAAGCCGACGATCTCGCGCGACAGCCGGCGGCCGGCGCCCGGCACCTTGCGGGCGATGATTTCCAGCTCCCGCTTGGCGTCGGGATAGTCGACCCAGTGATAGAGGCAGCGGCGCTTCAGCGCGTCATGGATCTCGCGCGTGCGGTTCGAGGTGATGATGACCACCGGCGGCTTCGCCGCCTTCACCGTGCCGATCTCCGGGATGGTGATCTGGAAATCCGACAGAACCTCCAGCAGATAGGCCTCGAACGGCTCGTCGGTGCGGTCGAGTTCGTCGATCAGCAGCACCGGCGCGCCGGCGGCATCCGCCTGCAGGGCCTGGAGCAGGGGCCGTTCGATGAGGAAGCGGGAGGAAAATATGTCCTGGCCGAGCCGGTCGCGGTCCCTGATGCCCTCGGCTTCGGCCAGGCGGATCTCGATCATCTGCCGGGCATAGTTCCACTCGTAGACGGCGGAAGCGACGTCGAGGCCCTCGTAGCATTGCAGGCGGACCAGCCGCCGGCCGAGCGTCTCCGCCAGCACCTTGGCGATCTCGGTCTTGCCGACGCCGGCTTCCCCTTCCAGGAACAGCGGCCGGCCCATCTTCAGGCTGAGGAAGAGGGTGGTGGCGAGCGAGCGGTCGGCAACGTAGTTGCCGTGTTCGAGCAAATCGACGGTCGCGTCGATCGAAGCCGGTAGCGGGAGGGTCATGCGATCACTCTACTCTATTGGCCGGATTGAAGGAAAGGCGGCTGGCGGTCAGCTCAGCAAGCCCACGACGGCGCCGCTCATGCAGGTCGCCAAGGTGCCCGACAGGATCGCCTTGGGGCCGAGCTCGACGATATCGGCGCGGCGTTCCGGCGCCATGGTGCCGAGGCCGCCGATCAGGATGCCGAGGCTGCCGAAATTGGCGAAACCGCAGAGCGCATAGGTCATGATAACGCGCGAGCGCTCGCTCAGGGTTCCCGGCGGCAGGTTCGCCAGGTCGATATAGGCGATGAACTCGTTGAGGACGGTCTTGGTGCCCATGAGCGCCCCGGCCGCCGGCGCCTCGCTCCAGGGCACGCCCATCAGCCAGCAGACCGGCGCCATGACATAGCCGAGCAGGCGCTGCAGGGTGAGCGGGCCGCCGCCTGCGTCGGGCAGCAGGCCGAGCATCTGGTTCACCAGATGCACCAGCGCCACCAGCACCAGGAGGAAGGCGACGATATTGATCAGAAGCTGCACGCCGGACAGCGTTCCCTTGGCGATGGCGTCGATGCTGCTGCTGGCCGGCTCGGGCACCACCAGCGCGCCGCCGGTCGGCGGCGCCGTGTCGGGGATCATCATGCGGGCGATGACGATGGCGGCGGGCGCGTTGATCAGCGAGGCCAGCAGGATGTTCCCGGCGGCATTCGGCACCGCCCTGGCCAGGATGGTGGCATAGAGCACCATCACCGTGCCGGCGATGGTCGCCATGCCGGTGCTCATCACCACGAACAGCTCGCTGCGGCTCATGTCCTTGAGATAGGGGCGGGCGAGCAGCGGCGCTTCCACCATGCCGATGAAAATGGTCGCCGCGGCGGAAATGCCGACGGCGCCGCCGATGCCGAGCGTCTTGCGCAAGACCCACGACAGGCCCCGCACCACCAGCGGCAGCACCCCCCAGTAAAACAGCAGACTTGCTAGCGCACTGACCACAATCACTTGCGGCAAGGCCTGAAAGGCCAGGTTGAAGCTGGCGCCGGGAAATTTCTCATCGAAGGGCAGCGGTCCGCCGCCGAGAAAGCCGAAGACGAAGGCGGTGCCGGCCTTGGTGGCATCGGCGAGCGCGACGACCGCGGCGTTCAGCCCGGCGAGGCCGCGCTGCAGCGGCGGCACATGCAGGAAGAGGGCGGCCAGGCCGAGCTGCAAGGCCAGGCCGGCGAGGATCGGCCGCAGTGCGATCTTGGCCCGTTGTTCGCTGAACACCCAGCCAAGCCCGATCAGGACAAAGAGCCCGAACAGGCTTTGCAGCATCCCCGAGATTCCCATCGTCCGCGCTGGAACCCCTTCCAGCGAGCGACGAGGGGAGGCGCCGGCCTCCCCTCGCGTCAGTTCATCCGCGGCAGAGCGCGATCACTTCGCGGCGGCGACGGCTCGCTTGGTCATGACCCCGATCAGGTGCGCGCGATAGTCAGCCGAAGCATGGATATCCGCGTTGAGCCCGCTGGCGGCAGCCTTGAGCTTTTCGACGGCCGCGGCACTGAAATTGCCGGCCAGCGCCTTTTCCGCCTCGCTCCAGCGGTAGACGCAGGGCGCCGCGCCGGTGATGGCGACGCGCACGCCGTCCTTGGTCTGGGCGACGAAGGAACCGACGATGGCGTAGCGCGAGGCCGGATTGTCGAACTTCATGTAGGCCGCCTTCTGCGGCACCGGAAACTCGACCGCGGTGATGATCTCGCCGTCTTCCAGGGCGGTCTCGAACATGCCCTTGAAGAAGCTGTCGGCGGCAATCTTGCGCTTGTTGGTGTGGACCGTGGCGTTGAGGCCGAGCACCGCGGCGGGATAGTCGGCCGCCGGATCGTTGTTGGCGAGCGAGCCGCCGATGGTGCCCATGTTGCGCACCTGCCGGTCGCCGATGCCGCCGGCAAGCGCCGCCAGGGCCGGGATGGCCTTGGCCACGTCGGCCGAGGCCGCTACCTCGGCATGGCGCGTCGTGGCGCCGATGGTGACGGTGCCGCCGCCGACCTTGATGCCGCGGAGTTCGGCAATCCCACCGAGATCGACCAGGGCGGAAGGTCGCGCCAGGCGCTGTTTCAGAGTGGGCAGCAGGGTCTGCCCGCCGGCCAGCAACTTGGCCTCGCCGGAGAGCAGCTTCGCCGCCTCGGCCAGGTTCGACGGACGATGATAGTCGAAGGTGTACATGATGCTGTTCTCCCTTACTCCGCCGCCTGCTTCGTCTTGCCAGCCTGGGCGGCGCGCCACACCTTCTCCGGTGTGGCCGGCATGTCGAGGTGCTTGATGCCAAGCGCGTTGGTGATGGCATTGATCAGAGCCGGCGGCGCGGCGATGGCGCCGGCCTCGCCGCAGCCCTTGGCGCCGAGCGGATTGTGCGGGCAGGGCGTCTCTGTCGCCCCGACCTTGAAGCTCGGCAGGTCGTCGGCCCGCGGCATGCAATAGTCCATGTACGAGCCGGTGAGCAATTGCCCGCTGTCGGGATCGTAGACGCAACCCTCCAGCAGCGCCTGGCCGACCCCCTGCGCGATCCCGCCATGCACCTGGCCCTCAACGATCATCGGATTGATCTGCTTGCCGAAGTCGTCGACCGCGATCCAGTTGGCGATGGCGGTGATGCCGGTGTCGGGGTCGACTTCGACCTCGGCGATATGCACCCCGGACGGGAAGGTGAAGTTGAGCGGATCGTAGAACGCGGTTTCGTCGAACCCGGGTTCGAGGCCGGCCGGGTAGTTGTGCGGCACATAGGCGGTGAAGGCCACCTGGCCGATGTTGACGCTCTTGTCGGTGCCGGCGACCTTGAACGTGCCGCCGGCATATTCGATGTCCTCGACCGCCGCCTCCATCAGGTGCGCGGCGATCTTCTTGCCCTTGGCGATCAGCTTTTCGCCGGCCTTCAGGATCGCGGTGCCGCCGACGGCGAGCGAGCGCGAGCCGTAGGTGCCCATGCCGAAGGGGCCATGAGCGGTGTCGCCGTGCACGACGTCGACGTTCTCGAAGGGCACGCCGAGCTGGTCGGAGATGAGCTGGGCGAAGGTCGTCTCATGACTCTGCCCGTGGCTGTGCGCGCCGGTGAAGACCGTCACCGTGCCGGTGGGATTGAAGCGGATCTGCGCCGATTCCCATAGGCCGACGCCGGCGCCGAGCGCGCCGACCGCAGCCGACGGCGCGATGCCGCAGGCTTCGATATAGGCGGAGAAGCCGACGCCGCGCAGCTTGCCCTTGGCCTCCGCGGCGGCCTTGCGCGCCGGGAAGCCCTTGTAGTCGATCAGCTCGAGCGCCTTGTCGAGCGCCTTGGCATAGTCGCCGGAGTCATAGACCAGCGCGACCGGCGTCTGGTAGGGGAAGGCGTTCGGCGCGATGAAATTGCGCCGCCGCAGTTCCGCCGGATCGATGCCGGTCTCGCGCGCGGCACATTCGACGAGGCGCTCCAGCACGTAGGTCGCCTCCGGCCGCCCGGCGCCGCGATAGGCGTCCACCGGTGCCGTGTTGGTGAACACCGACTTCACCCCGGCATAGACGATCGGCGTCGTATATTGCCCGGCGAGCAGGGTGGCGTAGAGGTAGGTCGGCACCGCCGTGGCGAAGGTCGAGAGATAGGCGCCCATGTTGGCCACCGTCTCGACCTTCAGGCCGAGGAACTTGCCGCCCTTGTCCAGTGCCAGCTCGGCATGGGTGACGTGATCGCGGCCGTGCGCGTCGGCGAGGAAGGATTCCGAGCGCTCCGCCGTCCACTTGATCGGCCGGCCGACCTTCTTCGCCGCCCAGACGCAGACGGTCTCTTCGGCATAGCAGAAGATCTTCGAGCCGAAGCCGCCGCCGACATCGGGCGCGATGACGCGCAGCTTGTGTTCGGGCAGGCCGAGCACGAAGGCGCACAGGATGAGCCGCAGCACGTGCGGGTTCTGCGACGTGCTGTAGCAGGTGAAGCTGTCGCTGCCCTTGTCGTATTCGCCGATCGCGGCGCGCGGCTCCATGGCATTCGGGATCAACCGGTTGTTGACCAGGTCGAGCTTGGTGACATGCGCCGCCTTGGCGAAGGCGGCATCGACCGCCGCCCGGTCGCCGAGTTCCCAGTCGTAGCAGATGTTGTTCGGCACGTCGGCGTGCAGTTGCGGCATGCCGGGCTTCAGGGCATCCGCCGTCGTGGTGACCGACTTCAGCACCTCGTAGGTCACGTCGATCTTGTCGGCGGCGTCTTTCGCCTGCTGCACGCTCTCGGCCACGACCATGGCCACGTGATCGCCGACATAGCGCACCGTGTCGAGCGCCAGCGGCGGATGCGCCGGCGCCTTGTGCGGCTGGCCGTCGCGCGATTTGATGGCCCAGCCGCAGATCAGGCTGCCGACCTTGTCGGCGGCAACATCGGCGCCGGTGAAGATGGCGACGACGCCGGGCGCGGCTTTCGCGGCGCCGGTGTCGATCTTCTTGATTTTGGCGAAGGCATGCGGCGAGCGCAGGAAATAGGCGTAGACCTGTCCCGGACGATTCAGGTCGTCGAGATAACGGCCTTCGCCGGTGATGAAGCGCTGGTCTTCCTTGCGACGGACGGAAGCTCCGATCCCGGTGTCAGTCATGGCGTCATCCCTTCATGGTCGAAGCGGCGGCCTTCACTGCCTTGACGATGTTGTGGTAACCGGTGCAGCGGCAGATGTTGCCCTCCAGCCCGTGGCGGATGTCCTGCTCGGTCAGGTCGGGATGGCGGTTCACCAGGTCGATGGCGCTCATCACCATGCCCGGCGTGCAGAAACCGCATTGCAGGGCATGATGCTCGCGGAAC
>DATKQA010000280.1:0-2537 GCA_035523835.1 Candidatus Sulfotelmatobacter sp. | reverse complement strand
ATCCAGGGACGCCGCACAATTCGCCTGGACCCCGGCTTCCGCCGGGGTGACGGCGAGAGGGTGCGGGGGTGACAGAGAGGAAGCGCGGGGGTGACGGTGAGGGCATGCGGGCGTGGTGACGGCGAAGGCGGCGGCCAATCCTCCTGTCGTCATGCCGGCGAAAGCCGGCATCCAGGGACGCCGCACAATTCGCCTGGACCCCGGCTTCCGCCGGGGTGACGGCGAGAGGGTGCGGGGGTGAGGTGAAAACTATCCGACCACGCGGCGGCGGCGATCGGCTAGCATCGCGCTGCCGAACCGGAGACGACCCATGAAGCTCTACGGCTACTTCCGCTCCTCCGCCAGCTATCGCGTGCGCATCGCGCTCAATCTCAAGGGCATCGCCTACGACAATGCCTTCATCCATCTGCGCCGCGGCGAGCAGTCGCGGCCGGCGTTCCTCGCGCTCAATCCCATGGCCGTGGTGCCGGCCTTCGCGGACGGGCCGCACGTGCTGACCCAGTCGCTCGCCATCATCGAATATCTCGAGGAGACGCACCCCGCGCCGCCGCTGCTGCCGCGGACGCCGGCCGAGCGGGCGCGGGTGCGCGCCATCGCGCTCGCCATCGCCTGCGACATCCACCCGATCGACAATCTGCGCGTGCTCGGCTACCTCGAACACGAGCTCAAGCTCGACCAGGCGACGCGCGACGCCTGGTACAGGCATTGGGTCGAGGTCGGCCTCAAGGCGGTCGAGGCCATGCTGGCCGGCAAGCCGGCGACCGGGCGCTTCTGCCATGGCGACCGGCCCGGCCTCGCCGATGCCTGCCTGGTGCCGCAGGTGGCCAACGCCAGGCGCTTCAACTGCGACCTCACGGGCTGCCCGACCATCCTCGCCATCGACGCCGCCTGCCAGACGCTCGACGCCTTCCAGCGCGCCGCGCCGCAGAACCAGCCCGACCGGGAATAGCGGACCGGGAATGGCATGCCGCCGCCTCAGGCCGCGGCGGCGGCACGCTGCCGGCGAACGCGGCGCATGATGGTGCTGCGCATGATGACGTATTGCGCCGCGAACAGGGCGAGCTTGCCGCCGGTGGCGGTGAAGGTGATGAGCCAGGCCCAGGTGCGCGGCTCGAGCGTCGCCACGAAGACCAGGTTGGCGGCGGCGAGGCCGAACATCAGCGCCGCCCAGGCATAGCCCCAGCCGACCACCTCGCCCGGCGTCACATAGGGGATGGCGCGCGGCGGCAGGTAGCGGCCGAGCCAGCCGCGCCGCAGCATCACCGCGCCGATGGCGGAATGGATGGCGCTCGGCTTCAGCATGACGAAGCGCGGGTTCTGCGTCAGCAGGGTGGCGCCGCCGAGCACGACGACCAGGCCGAGGCTGAGCCATTGCATGGCGTCGATCGGCTTGCCGCGCGCGCGCATCAGCACGATCTGCACGATGCCGACGGCGATGGCGGCGCCGGTGGCGATGAAGATGTTGCCGAGCAGCGCATAGACGGCGAAGAAGAAGATGGTCGAGAGCAGGTCGTTGAAGAACTCGCGCATGGCGGCCTCCGGGTTCAGGGGCGTCGTTTCGCCGTCGTCGCGGCGGCGGGCAGCAGGCTTTCCAGGTGCGTCACATAGTCGAGCAGCGCGCGGCGGCCGCGCTCGCTCAGGCGGTAGGTGGTCTGCGGCTTGCGGTTGACGAAGCGCTTTTCGACCAGCACGTAGCCGGCGTCCTCCAGCTTGCGCAGGTGCACGCTGGCATTGCCGTCGGTGGTGCGGGTGGCGTCGCGCACCGCGGCGAACTCCGCCGCCTCGGCCCCGGCCAGGAAGGCGACGATGGCGAGCCGCACCCGGCTCTGCAGCAGTTCGTCGATGGCATTGTGGTCGTAATCGGTCATCGATCGCGCGTGCCGAGCAGCACCGCGCCGGGCAGCGCCAGCAGCAGCAGCATGAGCGCGGCCGAGAGCGGCAGCACTTCGATCCGCGTCCTGAGCAGGTAGGTGGCGATGAAGCCGAGCCACCAGCCGCCGGCGACCCAGCGCAGCCAGGGCAGGTTGCAGAGCGAGGCGCTGCCGAAGAAGCCGACGCCGAGAATCGCGGCGTTGAAAACCTCGGACCAACCCTGTCGATTGTCGCCGGTCCAGGCCGTCGCCAGGGCAAAGGTGGTGAGAAAGATGCCGCAGCCGAGCCAGAGCATGCGCATCGCCTGGATCATCGGCCGTATCGGCGCAGGGTTCGCGGCGACCTTGAAGAACCGGCTGATCGAATAGGCCCAGGGCAGGCCGATGCACGCCGTCCAGATCCAGCCCGGCGTGAGGGCGAGCCAGCCCCGCACATAGGCATAGGTGGCGAGATAGCCGACGGCGACGACCACGCCCCAGACCACCATGTCGGGCCCGCGCGTGGTGGCATAGGCGCGGCCGTCCTCGATGGTGCGGCGGATGAAGGCGATGTCTTCTCGAACGCCGTCCTCGCTCATGCCCGGCTCCAGTTGCAATGTACTTTGAAATATAAAGTACATTGCCGAAAGGTGTCAAGGCTTGTGGCGATAGGCCTCGGGTCCAGCG
>DATKQA010000279.1:0-3490 GCA_035523835.1 Candidatus Sulfotelmatobacter sp. | reverse complement strand
TTGAGCGCCAGGAGATTGGTCTGGGTGGCAATGGCATTGATCAGCTGCACGACGTCACCGATGCGCTCGGCCGTCACCGTCAGCCCCTGCATCGACTGGGTGGCCCGCTCGGTCTGGGACACCGCCTGGCCGACGATGGCGGTCGAATCGGCCAGGCGGCGGCCGATTTCGGAAATGGACGCCGCGAGCTGCTCCGTCGCGGCGGCGACGGACGCGACATTGCTGGACGCCTGCGATGACGCCGTGGCCGCGGGATCGGATTGGCGGCTGGTCTCCTCTGCCACCTCGGCCATGCGGGCCGCCGTGCGGCGCATTTCGGCCGCCGCTCCGGTGACGCCGGTGACAACGCTCTTGACCGAGTTCTCGAACCCGTCGGCGAGTGCGAGCAGCGCCGCACGCTGGTCGCGCGCCATGCGTTCGCGCTCTGCCGCCGCATCGCGTTCCGCCGCGCGGGCGGCCTGGCCGGCATCGCGGAGCACGGTCAGTGCCACGGCCATCTCGGTGATCTCGTCGCGGCCGCCCTGCGGGATCGCGGCGTCATAATTGCCGGCGCTGATCTCGCCCATGGCATGCCGCAGCAAGGTGAGGCGGCGGATCACCGCCCGGCCGACATAGAGCAGCGCGATCGCCAAGGCGGTCAGCAGGCTCGCCGCGGCAATGATGCTCAGCAGGACGCGGCCATGCGCAAGCGCCTGGCCGGTTGCGGCGGCAGCGGCGCTGGCGCTGCGCTCGTTGCGATGAACCAGGGCGGTGACCTCGGCATTGAGCGCCGCGGCGAGCTTGCGGTTGTTGGCGAGAGCCGCATCACCCTGCGCCAGCGCATCGAGCTCCTGCCGCCGCAGCGCGAAGACGCTGTCGCTGCCGGAGCCATGCCGCAGCAACTCCCCCACCAGGCCGGCCAGCGCGGCGCCGGGCGTTCCCTTCAGCCCGGCCAGCGAGCGGTTGATCCGCCCGTCCGCCGCCTTGAACCGGTCGAGCACCGGCGGCAGCAGATCCGCCTCCGGGATATTGGCCCCTTCGGTCAGCAGGCCGATGGCAAGATTCGTGTCGGCGCGGAGGTCCAGGAGCGCCTGCAGGACGCCGAGCTGCTTGTCGGCGATGTCCGAGACCTGGCGCTTGATCACCTTGGGATCCGTCCCGTCGGTGGCCGAATCCAGCCCGGTGAGCACGCCGAATTGCGCATCGTCGATCAGCGGCGCCATCGCCTTGTCCAGCTTGTCCGCGGTCGCGTGGATCCCCCGCACCACGGCGCTGCGCTGATCGCGGAGAGCCAGGCGCTGGCCGACACCGGCCGCAAGCTGCGCGAGGTTGCGGCCGAGTTCCCGCATCGTGCCCAGGAGATCCGCCGTCGCCCCCTGGCCGGCCGCGCCCGCGCCGAGCGCCCGTACCACCTGGTCCAGGCTTCGCTGATCCGCGGCCAGCGCGGCCACCGCGCGGTCGCGCTCACGCAGGTCTCCCGCCGCGACCAGCGCCGGCGCCGCCCCGGCAACCTCCGCGCTGCTTTTCGCGAGGCGCAGCGACAGGCCCATCGCGGGCAGATCGTTGCGGGTGATCTGCCGCAGGGTGGTGCCGACGGCACCGTAGGAGAGCAGGGCGACGGCGCAGGCCACCACCGTCAGACCGGCGACCGCGCCGAACGCGAGGAACAGCTTGGCGCGGATGCCGAGGCCGCGGCGCCCCGGCACGCCGGTCGCGATGGGGCCGCCGCGGGGGGATCGCCGGACGAACATCATCGTTCGCTGGCTCAGCCGCCGGCCGCCGCCAGGCGCGTCACGGGCTTGACGCTGCCGTCCGGCTGAATGACGGTCAGGAACACCTCGCTCGATCCGCGATTATCCGAGGGCCCGTAGACGAGGTGCATTCCGCCAAGGTCGAAGGTGCCGGTTTTGGCGATGGCATCGAGCAACGCCTGGCGCGTGATCGGGCCGTTGATCTTCTCCAGCCCCATGACTGCCAGCCGGCCGACGATATAGCCCTCCAGCGAGACGAAATTCGGCTTCACGTCGGGCTCCGCGGCGTGGAGTGCCGCCAGGTAGCGGGCGACGATCGGCACGGACTTGTCTTCGGGGAACGGCACCACCTCGGTGACCACCACTCCGGCGCCGGCCGGACCCACCGCCTTGGCCAGCGCATCGGCGCCGACGAAGGAGATGTTGACGAAGGTGGCGTTGAGCCTGATGGCGTGCGCGAACTTGATGAATTCGGCGGAAGGCCGGTACGCGCCGATCATGATCACCGCCTGCGGGTCACCCTTGCGGATCGAGAGCAGCGCGGACTTCACCGCCGTCGTGTTCCGCTCGTACGTGCCCTGCGAGACCAGCTGCATGTGCCGCTTGCCGAGCGCGCGCTTGACGCCCTCCAGCCCGGCCTGCCCGTAGGCGTCGTCCTGATAGAAGATGGCGATGCGGGTGACGCCGAGATCCTTGGTCAGGTGCTCGACCATCGTCTCCGTCTCCTGGAAGTAGGAGGCACGGACATTGACCACGTTCGGCTTGTAGGGCGTGCGCAGGAACTCGGCGCCGGTGAAGGCGCCGATGAACGGTGCGCCCTCCGCCGCCGCGATCGGCTGCACCGCGACCGAAGTCGGCGTGCCGACCGAGCCGATCAGGGCGAAGACCTTATCCTGATCGAGCAGCTGCTTGGCGGCCGCGATCGACTTGTCGGGCTCGTAACCGTCATCGCGGGAAATCAGCTCGAGCTTGTGACCGGCCACGCCGCCGGCCTTGTTGGCCTCGGCAAACGCCGCCCGCAGCCCGTCGCGCATGCCCCGGCCGAGAGCCGCGGCCGGCCCATCCAGCGCGGCGACCTGGCCGAATTCGATCGTATTGGCGGTTACGCCGTTCTCCGCTCTGGCCGGCGCGACCGCCGTGACGGCGGCCAGGGCCATGCCAAGGGCGCCCCCGATCAGATGGTTGACTCTCATGCTCACTCTCCACACGCCGCCCGCGCGCAGCGCCCGCAACGCTGCGCGTGCACCATCGTCCCCCGCGGTTGCGAATCCGCTAACGGGCGCCCGTCCCGTGCCGATCTCCCGATCGACGCAGCGGGATTCGCGATCGCTCGTTCAGCGGCTTGGAAAACGGCGACGATGCCGGACGGGCAGCCGCGCCGGCCGCGCGCGCGGAGCGCGCCTCAGACCGGCAACCGGTAGTGCTCGACCTTGCGATACAGCGTGCTGCGCGAAATGCCGAGCAGCCGCGCCGCCCCGGCGACGTTCCCCTGCGCCCGCCGCAGCGCGTGGGCAATGGCGGTGCGTTCCGCATCCTCGAGCGTCGCGGGCGGCGCCGGCGCCACGGCGACCGGCAGTGCCAGCAGTGGCGCCAGCTCGGCGACGGTGATGGCGCCGCCCGGATCCATCAGCAGCAGGCTTTCCACGACGTTGCGCAGCTCGCGCACGTTGCCCGGCCAGCCATGGGCGCGCAGCCGCTCGGCGGCGTCGGCCGCGAAGCCGCGCGGCGCCACGCCGTGCCGCGCGGCCAGGCTCTGCATG
>DATKQA010000278.1:0-2424 GCA_035523835.1 Candidatus Sulfotelmatobacter sp. | reverse complement strand
CGAACATGCGCCCGCCTCGCCCGCCGCCGTGGTGCCGGCCGTGCCGACCGAAAAAGCCGCCGCGAAAGCCGAAATCCTCGCGGGCGTGACGCTGGCCGTGGCCGCCGTGCCTACCTCTCATTCCAAACATATCGACATCCTATCTAAGTTATATCTTATGTAAAGATATATCTTGGACAGCCTGCTTGTCAAGGCTGATTTTGCGGTTGTCGACAGGCTCTCGGGTGACCGCCCGGCTAGAGCACCGCCAGCATCGGCATGACCTCATGCACGAACAGGTCGAGGGAGCGGCGCGATTCCTGGAGCGTCATGTCGCCGAAGGCGAAGCGGCAGACATAGTAGGTCGCGCCGGAGGCGGCGGCGTCGGCGCGCAGCAGGTCACGCATGGTTGCCGGCGAGCCGGCGAAGCCCTGGCCGCCCCGGCGTAGCTCGTCGAAGTCGGGCGCGAAGTGGGTGGTCGGCCGGCTGCCGTGCTTGAGCCAGAGCTGCATCAGGTGGCGATACCAGGGGGCGTAGGCACGCTGCGCGATGGCAAGCGCTTCGGCGTCGCTGTCGGCCAGCACCAGATGCCGTGTCACGCCGATCAGCGGCATGGCGGCGAGATCGTTGCCGGCCGCCGTCCATTCCGCGCGATAACGGTCGGCGATGCCGCGCACTCGCGCCGCGTCGCCGCCGCAGACGATATTGACCTTGTTCCGTGCGGTCCAGGCGACGCTGTCCGGCCGCGCTACGCCATACCAGAGCGGCGGATGCGGATGCTGTGCCGGCCGGAGTTCGATCGGCACGTCGCGAAAGTTGAAATGGCGGCCGGAGAAATTGAGGGTGTCGTGCGTGAGACCTTGCAGGATCACCTGCAGCGCCTCGGCATAGACCGCCTGCGAGGCTTCGGCGTCGGCGCCGTAGTAGCCGAGTTCGAACGGCGAGATGCCGCGGCCTACCCCGAGTTCCAGCCGGCCGCCGCTCATCTGGTCGAGCATGCAGATCTCTTCCAGGAGCCGGATCGGATGATAGAGCGCGAGCGTATAGACCAGCGGGCCGAAGCGGAGCCGCGCGGTGCGCTGCGCCACGGCGGCGAGGAAGACGCTCGGCGAGGGCGCCATGCCGAGCGGCGTCGCGTGATGCTCGGCGACGTGATAGCCGCGGAAGCCGGCGCGGTCGTAGGCCTCGATCAGTTGCAGCCGTTCCGCATATTGCTGGCCGAGCGGCACGGCCGCCCGGTCCATGTGGTCGAACACGCCCAACTGCATGATTGTCGCCTCCCCGCCGCGCCATGGTTCGCACCAGCATAGCCCGGCGGAGAGGTCGTGCGCAGCGTCCGCTCAGCCCGCGGGCGGCACATAGCCGGCCGTGTGCACGGCGAGATGCATGACGATACTGAAGGCGGTCATGCCGAAGGCGACGGCGACGATCGGAATGAGGATCTCCACGGCCGCCGTCGAAGCCCCGACATGGCCTTGCCAGATGTCGAACTCGCTTGCCACCCATTCGCGGAACGAACGCTTCGACGGCTCCGGCACGTCGACGCGCCGGTCGCGGCGCCAGATGCGCGCCAGCAGATAGGGAATGGTGGTCGCGATGAGCACCAGGACGCTCACCATGGCAAGGGTCAGGTAGATATAGTAGCCGCGCCCGGCAAAGCTCCAGGCCGACAGCACGAACCACGCTGCCAGGCCGGCCAGCGCCCAGTAGATGCGCGGATGCAGATGGTTGGTCCGAACCCGATCCTCACGCACGATTTCGCTGCTCATGGCGGCCTCCTTGCTCACTGAATCCTGCAATGAACGGCGCCGCCCGGCGGTTCCCCTGATCGGCTGGCAGCGCACGGCGGCGATGCGCGCGATCGCGGCGGCCAGCCGCAGCCAGCCCCGCTCTTTTTACCTGGGGCGGATCGCCGATATTGCCATGCGGTCGATTGCCGCGCGCGCAATGGGAAGCGCTGGCACCGGCGATGCACCTTGTCTAATCTTGAGCGCGTCCGCAGGAGTCCGCCATGAAGTGCGCCATCGTTCCGGTCACGCCGTTCCGGCAGAATTGCTCGGTCATCTGGTGCGAGGAAACCATGCGCGGCGCTGTCGTCGATCCCGGCGGCGACCTGGATCAGGTGATGGCGGTGGTACTGGAGCACGAGGTCAAGCTGGAAAAGATCCTGCTGACCCACGGCCATATGGATCACGCGGCGGGCACTGCCGCACTCGCTGGTGAATTCAACCTGCCGATCGAGGGGCCGCACGAGGCCGACAAGTTCTGGATCGACGGCATTCCGCAAGCGGCGGCGCGCTACGGTTTTCCGCCGGCCCGCGTCTTCACGCCCGACCGCTGGCTGCACCATGGCGATACCGTCAGCGTCGGGGCCATGACCCTCGACGTGCTGCATTGCCCGGGGCACACGCCGGGGCATGTGGTTTTTCTGCATGCGCCCTCACG
>DATKQA010000277.1:0-5372 GCA_035523835.1 Candidatus Sulfotelmatobacter sp. | reverse complement strand
GCCGGTATACAATCCGACCGTGGCCTATGGCGTCTGGCCCTATCCGGCCTATCCGCCGATCTACCTGCCGCCGCCGCCCGGCTTCTATGTCGGGCCGGCCATCGTCTCCGGCATCGGTTTCAGCATCGGCTTCGGCATTATCGGCGCGCTGTGGGGTTGGGACAGTTGGGACTGGGGCCATCACCGCCTGCACGTCGATGCCAACCGCTACAATGTCATCAACAACTATTTCATCCAGCATGACCGCCGCCCGGCGCTGCGCAGCGACAACTGGACCCACGATCCGACGCACCGGCGCGGCGTCGTCTACGCCAATCCGCAGGTGCAGGCCCGCTTCCGCAATGCACCGGCCGGAACGGCGGCGGCACGGCGGGACTTCCGTGGCTTCGATCGCAGCGCGCCGGCCGCGCGGCCCGCGGCTGCACCGGCACGGCCGCCGGCCGCCGCCCGCCCCGCGGTGCCGCCGAGTACGCAGCGTCCGGCCTCGGCGTCGCCGCAGCCGGCGGCACGCCCGCAGGCCCAGCGTCCGGCCGCGCCGGCCCAGCGCCCGGCAGCGGCGCCGGCAGCGCGTCCGGCACCGAGCCGGCAGCGTCCGCCCGAGCGCGCCGCGCCGACAGTGCAGCGGACACCCGCGCCGGCCTTCCAGGGCTTCGGCGGCGGCAATGTGCGTGCCGAATCGGCGCGCGGCCGGGCCAGCCTGTCGGCGCCGGTTTCCCGGGCGCCGGCGGCGCCGAGGCCGGCGGCCGCGCCGCATCCGGCCGCTCGTCCGGCGCCGGCCGGCAGGGGCGGCGGGGCGCCCGGCGAGGAGAAGCATCGGTGACGGCCATGGACGGAGCATCGTTCAGCAAGGATAAGGCGAACATGGTCAGCAGGGCTCGGGATGGCCGCGGCCCGTCACTGCGGCGTGGAGCGGCGGCTGCCGCCGTCCTGGCTTTGCTGGTTTCGGCCGGCGCTTCCGCCGTCGCCGCCGTGGTCATGCAGCGGGACTATGCATCGCCCGAGCAGGCCGTCACCGCGCTGGCCGCCGCGGCGCGCGACGGCAAGCCGGCCGAGCTGGTGCGCATCCTCGGCGCCGCCGGCAACAAGCTGGTCTATTCCGGCGATCCCGTGGCCGACAAGCAGGGGCGTGAACGATTCGTCGCCGCCTATGACGAGGCGCACAAGATCACCCGGGACGGCGACGCCAAGGCCGAGCTGGCAGTCGGCAAGGACGCGTGGCCGTTTCCCATTCCGCTGGTGCGGCATGGCGGGACCTGGCACTTCGATACCAGGGCCGGCGCCCGGGAGATCCTCGACCGTCGGATCGGCGGCAACGAGCTCAGCGCCATCGAGGTCTGCCGCGCCTATGTCGACGCCCAGGAGGAATATGCCTCGAAAGGCCTGAGCGACAGCAAAGTGTCGGAATACGCCCAGAAGTTCACCAGCAGCCCGGGCAAGCACGACGGCCTCTATTGGCCGGTGCAGGGCAGCGAGCCGGAAAGTCCCATGGGGCCGCTGGTGGCGCAGGCGCGCGCAGAAGGTTATGGGCCGCGGGCCAAGGGCGAGAAGCCGCGCCCCTACCATGGCTACTACTACCGTATCCTGACCCGGCAAGGGAAAGACGCATCGGGCGGGGCTTACGACTACATCGTCAGCGGCCATATGATCGGCGGCTTCGCGCTCGTCGCCTTTCCGGCGAAATACCGGGACTCCGGCGTCATGACCTTCATCGTCAATCACGACGGCGTGGTCTATCAGAAGAACCTCGGCCCGGACTCGGCGGAGATCGCGCGCCATATGACGGCGTTCGATCCGGATTCGAGCTGGACTCCGGTGAAATAGGCGGCCGATTCACTTCACCGCCTGCTCCAGCAGGAACAGCAGACAACCCACCAGGGCGCCGACGACGGTGCCGTTGATGCGGATATATTGCAGGTCACGGCCGACGGCCAGCTCGATGCGGTCCACCACCACGCCGGCGTCCCAGCCGCGCACGACATCGGCGATGAAGGCGCCGATCTGGCTGCGCCAGGGATCGAGCAGACGGATGGCCGCCGCCTCGATCCATTGGTTCGCCTGCCCGCGCATTTCTGCGTCCGACTGCAAGGCTCCGCCGATCGAGGCGAGGCCGCCGGCCAGGGCGGCGCGGAACGGCGAATCCGCACGCACCAGATCGTCCAAGAGGATGCGGCGAAATCCGCTGAGGACCGCTTCCACGTAGTGCCGCACCGCCGCATGCCGCAGGAATTCGCCGCGCAGCCGCGCCAGGGTTCCGGCGAAGTCCTGCGATTCGGCCAGACGCTCGACCTGCCCGGCGAGGACCGCATCGAGCTTCTGGCGCGCCTCGCTCGCCGGGTCCGCCAGGTCCCGCAGCAGGTCGTCGACCCCGGCCATGATGGCGGCGGCGATGCGCTCGTCGACCTGCTTCGGCACCCACCAGGCGCTGCGCTCCCTGACGGCGAGACGGATGGCGAGGTCCTGCTGCCGCAGATAACCGCGCGCCGCCTCGACCAGCGCCGCCAGCAGGTGGGTGAAGGCCTCGCCCCTGACGAACAGGCCCAGCAGGCGCGCCGCCAGCGGACCGAGCTCGATACCGGCCGCCTGCTCGTTCAGCGCACGGAACAGCAGTTCCCGCAGGCCGCGGTCCTCCAGGGAATGCAGCATGCGCGGCACCAGCGTAATGGCGCCGCCGAGCAGCCGTTCCGCGTTCTCGCTGGCGCCGAGCCAGCTGCCGAGGCGGCCGGCGGCATCGATCCGCCGCAACCGTTCCGCCACCAGGTCGGGCCGCAGGAAATTGCCGGCGACGAACTGGCCGAGACCCTCGCCGATGCGATCCTTGTTGCGCGGAATGATGGCGGTATGCGGAATGGGCAGGCCGAGCGGGCGGCGGAACAGCGCCGTCACCGCGAACCAGTCGGCCAGCCCGCCGACCAGCGCCGCCTCGGCAGCGGCCCGCAGCAGCCGCCAGGCGAAATCATCGCTCGCGATCCCTTGGGTCGCGCCGAGCAGCAGCGCGGCCAGGGCGAGCAGGCCGGCAGCAAACCAGCGATAGCGCCGGAGCGCCCGGCGCTGGGCCGGCATCGCCGGCTCTTTCAGGGTCATGTCGGTCGGCCGGTCGGTCATCGCGGTTTCCCCGTCGGGCCTCCTGCGGCCGGCCCGGCAAATGCACTGGGGTGACAGAATTGTGACGCCGGTTGGCGCCGCGGCTGCCGGCCGGTACCATCAAACCGTCATCCCGGGGCTATATCATGAGCGCCATGCGGCCGTTTCGCGTCATCCAGGTTTCCGATACCCATCTCAGCCGGCAAAAACCCTGCGGCGTGCCGAATTTCGCGGCGCTCACCGCCATCGTGGCGGCCGAGCGTCCCGACCTGGTGATCAACAGCGGCGACATCGCGCTCGATGGCGCCGACGACGAGGACGATCTGGTCTTCGCCAACGAGTGCCATCGCGCGCTGGCGGCGCCGCTTCGCGCCATTCCCGGCAATCACGATCTCGGCGACAATCCCTGGGGCGGCAGCATCGCGCAACCGATCACCGATGCGCGGCGCGCCCGCTATATCCGACACTTCGGCGCCGACTTCTGGCAGATCGAGGCCGGAAGCTGGCTGCTCGTCGGCCTGAACGCGCAATTGTTCGGCAGCGGCCTTGCCGGGGAAACGGAACAATGGGCCTTCCTCGAGCGGGCGGCGGCGTCGGCCGGCCGGCGGCCGCTGGCGCTCTTCGTGCACAAGCCGTTGTTCAACGAACGGCCTACCGAGACCGAAGTGAACCACCGCTACGTCAATCCCGACCATCGCCGGCGGTTGTTCGCCACGCTCGGCGATGCCGCGCTTCGGCTGGTGGCGAGCGGCCATGTGCATCAACATCGCCGCTCCCGCGTCGACGGCATCGACTATTGCTGGGCGCCATCCACCGCCTTCGTGCTGCCCGACCGGATGCAGCCGGTCATCGGCACCAAGCGCGTCGGCTACGTCGCCTACAGCTTCGGCGCCGAGGATGTCGCGATCGACGTGGTCGAGACGCCGAAGCTCGTCAACAACAGCCTCGACGACTTCCCGCCGCTGTACGACCACTGAGGCGGCGGCCGGCTACTGATCGACGAAAGTGACGGCCTCTGCCAGGTCGGCGCGCGACGTGCGATAGCTGTTGATCTTGTCGGCATGGTCGGCGAAGCCGAAGGAGATGCCGCAGACGACGCGCCGATCGTCCGCCAGCCCGAAATATTGCCGCACGAAGCTCGAATGCCGCGCCAGAGCCGCCTGGGCGATGGTGGCGACGCCGTGCGCCTGGGCGGCCAGCAGGAACGTGCCGACGTAGGCGCCGCAATCGACGGCACCATAGACGCCGAGCGGCTCGTCGGTCGAGATGATCGCCACGTGCGGTGCGCCGAACAGGCGGAAATTCTCCAGCGCCTGTCGGGTGCGGGCGGCCATGTCGCCCTTGCCGATGCCGACCGCATCGTAGAGCTGGAAGCCGCTCTCGCGCCGGCGCGCCAGATAGACGCCGCGATATTCCCGCGGCCAGGGAAAGTCCGGTCCTTCCTCGCCGCCGCCGCTGGCATGGCGATAGATGGCATCGCGAAACCGCTCGGTGCCGGCGCCGCGCGTGATCACCACCTGCCAGGGCTGGCTGTTGCACCAGGATGCCGTGCGTTGCGCCAGGCGCAGAATGCTCTCGATGGTGGCCTGCGGCACCGGTTTCGGCAGGAAGGCGCGGCAGGAATAGCGCTCGGCCAACAATCGCTCGACCACGGCAACGTCATCGAAACTTTCGGCCGGCGCACGCTTGGCGTCAGTGCTGGTCATATGTCACCCAGGCAATTGAAGTTCGGACCGATCGGATCGACCGGCACTGCTGGCGGCATTCTAGCGCGAAGCGAGCCGCCTGCGGCAAGCCGCTTCGCGGCCGGCCCTCAACCTTCCAGTTCCTCGCGCAAAAGCTCGAGCGTCAGCCATTGGTCTTCCGCCGCGGCCAGTTCGGCGCTGGCGGTGGCGAGCGCCGAACTGGCCTTGGCAAAGGCGCCGGCGTCGCGCGCATAGAAGCCGGGATCGGCGAGTGCCTGTTGCAGCCTGCCGATCTCGGCTTGCAGCGCCGCCATTTGGACCGGCAAGGTCTGCAAGGCATGCTGGTCCTTGAAGCTGAGCCTGCGCCGGCGCACCGCCGGTTCCGCCGATCGCTTGGGAGGGGAGCCCTTGGACTTCGCGGGCGCCTGCGGCGCCATCACGCCCGTGCCGGCACTGCGCTGTACCATCATGTCGGAATAGCCGCCGGCGTATTCCTGCCAGTGGCCGGCAGCTTCCGCCGAGATCACCGAGGTGGCGACGCGGTCGAGAAAATCGCGGTCGTGGCTGATGACGATCAGGCTTCCGGCATAGTCGCCGAGCAGATCC
>DATKQA010000276.1:0-4573 GCA_035523835.1 Candidatus Sulfotelmatobacter sp. | reverse complement strand
CAGGGCGGCCGTGAGGACGGCGGTCTTGCGCTGTTGGAATTCGAGGGTCTGGTGCCGTTCGTCCTGCAGGTCGCGCAGTTCGCTCTGGGCCGCGGTCAGTTCCTGGCGGGTCTGCGGCTGGTCCAGCTCCGCGACCACTTGGCCGACCGTGATCGGATCCTCGGTCTGCACCAGGAGCTTGGTGACGCGCCCCTGGCTGCCGCTGGTTACGTCCAGCACGCCGCCGGGGCTGAGCAGGATGCCTTCGCCCTTCACCGTGACCGGTACGACCACGATGATCGCCCAGGCCAGGCCGCCGACCACCAGGAGCACCAGCCCCCAGAGCAGCGCCCAACTGGCGGTGCCGACGACGGTCAACCCCTGGTCGAGGCGTTCCGGCGTCGACAGCCGCTCGAGCGCGGCTTCGCGGAAGATGGTCTTCGTCGCCATTATCGCCGCCCGAACCCCGGCAGGCAGGAATTTTCAGCCACTGCGATCTCCCCAACCCTGTCGCGCCCCTGGCCCGGCGGCGCGCTGTCGTTGGTCGCATGCTGGCCCGTCCCGCGTCGCGCGTATATTGGACAAGCGTCTCGGGACCGGTCCTAGGACCTTTGGTCGATTGTCGAGCGCGCGAAACGCGGACGATACTCGCCGGATGAAAGCGCTGATCATCGACGATCACGCCATCCTGCGGGAGGGGCTGGCGGCCTTGCTGCAGCAGGCCGAACCGGACACGGTGGCACTGCAGGCGCCCGGCGGCGTCGAGGGCCTCCGGCTGGCGGAAGCAAACCCCGATCTCGACGTGGTTTTTCTCGATCTCAACATGCCGGGACAGAGCGGCCTGGAGGCGATCCGCCAGTTTCGCGAGCGTTGTCCGCAACTGCCCGTTATCGCGTTGTCGTCGTCGGAAGACCCGGGCGACGTGCGGCAGGCTTTCAAGTCGGGCGCCCTCGGCTACGTGCCGAAATCGGCCAGCCCGCGCAGCATCCTGTCGGCCTTGCGGCTGGTCCTGTCGGGAGAAATTTACGTGCCGCCGCTCCTGCTTAACGCGGCGCCGGGCAATGGCAACGGCGACGCCGAGACCTATCGGATGGCCGACCGGCTGACCAAGCGTCAGACCGAGGTGCTGCAGCAGCTATGCCGCGGCCTGTCGAACAACGAGATCAGCCGTGTGCTGGATCTCTCGGAGAAGACCACCAAGGCGCACATCACCGCCATCTTCAAGACGTTGCGCGTGGTCAACCGTACCCAGGCGGTGAGCGCCGCCCGGCGCAACGGCATCGTGCCCGAGTAGCCCCGCGGCAACGGCGCGGTGCCGAGCCTCACATTGCCTCGACAAGAGCCGGGCCGGCGCCCAGTATGAGTGGCAGATATTCCGACACCACAACCAGCGGGAGGAAGTGATGCCCATCACCGCGAAGTACATCTTCGTCGCCAGCATGGATGTGGACGCCGACAAGGAGGCGCTGTTCAACGAGGTCTATGATACCGAGCACGTGCCCAACCTGCTGAAGGTGCCCGGCGTACGCGCCGTGACTCGCATTGCCGGCGAACCCTTTGCCATGAGCATCGGCGGTGCCGAGAAAAAGGTGACGCACGAGGGGCCGCGCTACAGCGCGATCTATGAGATCGATGGCCCGGAAGTGCTGGTCAGCGGCGCCTGGGCTGGTGCCGTCGAGGCCGGTCGCTGGCCGGCGGAAGTGCGCCCCTTCACCCGCAACCGGCGGCACGCGCTCTATCGCGTGCGCTGATCTTTCGCCTGCGACGGCCGGCCTGTCGCCATGAAGGCGGTCGATTTCGACTATGCCTGTCCGGCCAGTGTCGGCGGGGCCTGCGAATTGCTTCGGGCCTCGGCCGGCGAGGCCAAGATCATCGCCGGCGGCCAGACCCTGGTGCCGCTCCTGGCGATGCGGCTGGCGCGGCCGGCGCTGCTGGTCGATATCAATCGCATTGCCGAATTGCAGGGTGTCGCCGCCGACGATGATCGGCTAACGGTGCGCGCCTGCACGCGGCAAGCGGCCGCCTTGGCGGATGCGACGATCCGCCAGCGCCTGCCGCTGCTGGCCAAGGCGCTCGGCTTCGTCGGCCACGGGCAGACCCGCAACCGCGGCACCATCGGCGGCAGCTTGGCGAATGCCGATCCCGCCGCGGAAATCTGTCTCGTCGCCCGGACGCTCGACGCCGAAATCGACGCCAGTTCCACGGCCGGAACGCGCACCATCGCCGTCGGCGAATTCTTCACCGGGGCGATGTCGACGGCGCTCGTCGCCGACGAATGCCTGACTTCCGTGCGCTTTCCGCTCTGGCGCGAGGCGCGCGTCGGCACCGGTTTCCAGGAAGCCAGCGCCCGCCGCAGCGATTTCGCTCTCGCCGCGGTCGCCGTGCAGGTGGCGCTCGATGCCGATGGCGCCTGCCGCCGTCTGACCCTCGGCATCGGCGGCGCCGGGCCGACGCCTCTGCGTGTCGACGCGGCGGAGACGGGGCTCTTGGGCAGTCGGCTGGAGACAGGCGACATCGCGACCGCCGCCGCGATCGTCAGGGATGCGGTCGATCCGCCGTCCGATCTGCATGGGTCCGCCGCCTATCGCCGCCGGCTGATCGGCGCGCTGGTCGAGCGGGCGCTGGCCGAGGCGCGTCAGGAAGCTTTGGCGGCCGGAGCCTGACCGCATGTCGGCGCATCGAATCAGCGTTACGATCAACGGCGAGCAGCGCCGCGCAGAGGTGCCGGCACGCCTCACCCTGGTGGACTTCCTGCGCGACGGCCTGCGGCTGACCGGCACGCATGCGGGCTGCGAACACGGCGTCTGCGGCGCCTGCACGGTCCTGCTTGACGGCTGCCCCATGCGCTCCTGCCTCCTGCTGGCGGTGCAGGCCGACGGCGCCGATGTCGTCACCGTCGAAGGGCTGGCGCCCGGCCCGGAGGAACTTGGCATCCTGCAGGACAGTTTCTGGCAGAGCCATGCGCTGCAATGCGGCTTCTGCACCTCGGGCATGCTGATCGCCGCGCATGTGCTGCTGCAGGAAACCCTAAGCCCCACCGCGGCGCAGATCCGCGATGCCATCGGCGGCAATCTCTGCCGCTGCACCGGCTACAAGCAGATCGTCGAAGCGATCGAGCTGGCGGCCGAGCGCCTGCGCGGCGCCAATCGCCCCGACGGCGAGGCGGGTCATGGCGGCTGAAACCTCGACGCCGGCGTTTCGCTACATCGGGCGCAAGCGTCGCCCCAAGGAGGATCGCCGGTTTCTTGCCGGCGCGGGACGTTATGTCGCCGATATCGCGCTGCCCGGCATGCTGCATGTGGCGCTGGTGGCCAGCCCCTATCCGCGCGCCACGATCGCGTCGATCGACGCGAGCCCGGCCCTGAAACTTCCCGGCGTCAAGGCGGTGCTGACCGGCGCGCAACTCGCCGCTGCCACCGAGCCGCTCTATAGCGGCCTCGATATTCCCCGCGTCCGCCGCTTTCCGCTCGCCGTCGGCATGGCGCGCTATGTCGGCGAGTGGGTCGTCGCGGTCGTTGCGGAATCCCGTGCGCTGGCCGAGGACGCGGCGGAGCTGGTGCAAGTCGCCTATGAGTCGCTGCCGCATGCCGCGGATGCCGAAGCGGCGATGCGGCCCGATGCGCCGTTGGTGCATCCCGAGCACGGCTCCAACGTGCTCTACCGGCGAAAATTCACCTGGGGGCCGGTCGCGGCGGATTTTGCCGCCGCCGACGAGCGGCTTGCCTTCCGCGCGCGCTGGCAACGCAATTCGACGGTGCCGATCGAGACCTTCGGCGTGCTGGCAAGCTGGAGTCCGGGGACGCAGCTCCTCGATGTCTGGGCCTCGATCCAGATGCCGAAGTTTCCCGACCAGCTTGCCCGCGCACTGCGCCTGCCGGGCAATGCCGTGCGGGTGCACTTTGATGTCGATGTCGGCGGCAGCTATGGCGTCAAGCGCGGCATCAAGCACGCCGTGCTTGCCGGTCATCTCTCACGCCTCTTGGCCCGCCCGGTCCGCCTGATCGAGGATCGGCTGGAGAATATGCGCGGTGGCGATGCGCACGGTCCGGACCGGATCTTCGATGTGGAGGCCGCCTTCGATGCCGACGGCACCGTCCGCGCGCTGCGCCTTCGCGTGATCGACGATGTCGGCGCCTACGCCGGCCGCGCGCCCTTGCAGCTCGGTAAGCCGGTCGGCGCCATCGTCGGCCCCTATCGCATCAAGAGCGTCGAATACGAGCCGATCAGCGTCACCACCAACAAGACGGTGCAGGAGGCTGTGCGCGGCTTCGGCCAGGCGCCGACCAACTTCGCCATCGAGACGGCCATGGATCGCGTCGCCGGCCGGCTCGGCATGGACCGGATCGAGCTGCGCCGGCGCAATCTCCTGCACAAGGCGGAATTCCCCTATACCATCCCGAGCGGCAGCACCTACGACAGCGGCGACTATCACACGGTGCTCGACAAGACCTTGCGGGCAGCCGACTACGAAGCGCTGGTCGCGCGGCGCGATATCGCCCGCGCCGCCGGCCGGCTCGCCGGCATCGGCATCGCCTGTTGTCTCGAACCGAGCGGCGGCAATTCCGCTTTCGAGCCGCTGTTCAACCCGAAGAAC
>DATKQA010000275.1:0-13145 GCA_035523835.1 Candidatus Sulfotelmatobacter sp. | reverse complement strand
GCCGATGAACTCACCGGCGGCGATCGCCAGGCTGACCTTGGCCAGCACCACGCGGCCACCCAGCGCCAGGGTCACGCCCTGGAACTCGATGGCGTTCACGGCAAGGCCCGGTCGATGGCGTCGAGTTCGTCCGACATCCAGGCCTGGTAGTTCTTGCCGGGGGGTTCGGTTTCACTAGCGCCGACCACGGGGATCTGCGAGCCGCGGGCGATCCGTTCCATGCGCGCGGCGATCGGACTCGCCGCCTGGCTGTTGTAGACCAGCAGCTTGACCTGATGCCGCCGGAGATCGTTCTCGAAGGCGGCCATCTCGCCGGCGGTCGGTTCGGTGTCGTTCATCACGGCGAGCTGGAAGGAACGATTGCGTACCGGCATGCCGAGCGCCTCGAACATATAGCCGAAGATGGGCTCGGTCGCGGTGACCGGCGTGCCGGCGAGCCGCCGGCGAAGCCCGGCCACCTTGCGGTCGAGCGCCTGCATCGAGGCCAGAAAGAGCGCGAGACGCTCGCCATAGGCTTGCCGACGGGCGGGATTGTCGGCGGCGAGCATTTCGGCGAGCGACTTCGCCAGCGCCGGCATGCTCGCAGGATCGTACCAGACATGCGGATTGTCGCCGGGTTTCCTGCCGAGCAGGTCCGCCACGATGAGCACCTTCCGTCGGCCGGCGTGGCTCGCCCGCAGCAACTTCGCCATCCAGGGGTCGTAATCGATGCCGTTGTAGACGACGATCGCCGCCGCGGCGACGCTGCGGCCGACGGACGGACTGATCTCGAACAGGTGCGGGTCCTGCTCGGGATTGCTCAGGATGCTGGTCACCGCGACGTCGGCGCCGCCGATCTGGCGCGCGATGTCGCCATAGAAATTCTCCGCCGCGACGATCTTGACCGGCTCCGCGCGAGCGCCGCCGGCGGCCAGCGCCGCCGCAAGGAATCCCATGAGAATGGATGTGCGCATTGGCGTTCGCGCGCGACCGTCAAAAGTGCCGATGTTACGTTATTACATATCGGCAAAGGGGCGGCAAGCGACGGCGCGATGCTGCGGCCAATCCGCTCAGGCCGCCGCGCGAAGCCGGCCGAGCCCGTCGGCGAGGTCGGCGACCAGGTCGTCCACCGCCTCGAGCCCGATGTGAATGCGGAGCAGGGGGCCCTTGCCATCCCAGTGCAGCCGGCGGCGCAGCCGCTCCTCCCGCGCCGGGACCAGAAGGCTTTCGAATCCGCCCCAGCTATAGCCCATGCCGAACAGCCGCATGCGGTCCAGCATCGCCGCGAGCTGCTGGCGCGAGACCGGCTGCAGTTCGAAGGCGAAGAGCCCGCTGGCGCCGAGGAAGTCGCGTCGCCAGATGGCATGGCCGGGATCGCCCGGCAGCGCCGGATGAATGACCCGCGTCACCTCCGGCCGGCCCTGCAGCCATTCCGCCACCTTGAGCCCCGACGCCTGGTGATGGGCGAGGCGCACGGCGAGGGTGCGCATGCCGCGCAAGGTGAGGAACATGTCGTCGGGGCCGGCGCCCTGGCCGAGTTGGCGCGTCGCGTCGCGCAGCAGCGGCCAGGCCTCCCTGGTTGCGGTGACCGTGCCGATGAGCAGGTCGGAATGGCCGGCAAGATATTTGGTGCCGGCCTGGATCGACAGGTCGACGCCGTGCGCGAAAGGCTTGAAGAAGAGCGGCGAGGCCCAGGTATTGTCCATGACCACCAGGGCGCCGGCCGCATGCGCCGCCGCGGCGATGGCAGGGATATCCTGCATCTCGAAGGTGAGCGAGCCCGGCGCTTCGACGAAAACCACGCGGGTATTCGGCCGCAGCAGCTTGGCGATGCCGCCGCCGATCAGCGGATCGTAGTAGGTGGTGGCGACGCCGAAGCGCGCCAGCAGGCCGTCGCAGAGCAGGCGGGTCGGCTCATAGACGCTGTCCACCATCAGCACGTGGTCGCCGCTCTTGAGGCAGGCAAGCATGGCGGCGGCGATGGCGGCGAGGCCTGAGGGATAGACCAGGGCACGATGGCCGCCTTCGAGCTCGGCGACGGCGTTCTCCAGCGCATAGCTGGTCGGCGTGCCGGCAAGGCCATAAGTCACCACCTGCTCGTCGCGGGCGCGGGCGGCATAGGCGGCATCGTGGGCGTCGAGGGTGGGAAACAGGATCGTCGAGGCGTGATAGACGGGGAGGTTGACCGCGCCGTGGTAGCTTCGCGGATCGCGGCCGGCCACGATCAGCCGGGTGTCTTCCTTCATGTTCGTGCGTGCCTTCGTGGTGGGACGCCGCATGATGTCACTCCCGCTTCCGATGCGCCAGAACGCTGCTGACCCCGGCGTGTCTTGTTCCGCCGGCGAGGCCTATGCTAGCGTGGCCGCACTGCACCAAGGGGGATCAACCCTCCGGCCAACAACAACTTCGTCATCGGGGAACGGGGATCATGAAAGCATTTCTTCTTGCCGGCGCCACTTTCCTGGCGGCGCTCAGCGTGACGGCGACAGCCTGGGCTGGACCGACCTTGGATGCGGTCAAGAAACGGGGCGAGCTGAACTGCGGGGTCAGCACCGGCCTCGCCGGCTTCTCGCTGGCCGACGCGCAGGGCAACTACACCGGTCTCGACGTCGACACCTGCCGCGCCATCGCCGCTGTCGTCCTGCACGATCCGAAGAAGGTGAAGTTCTTCCCGCGCTCCGCTCAGCAGCGTTTCGAATCGCTCAAGAGCGGCGAGGTCGACGTGCTCGCCCGCAACACCACCTGGACCATGACCCGCGATACCTCGCTCGGCCTGCTGTTCGCACCGCCGACCTATTATGACGGGCAGGGCTTCATGGTGTCGAAGAAGCTCGGCGTGAAGAGCGCCAAGGAACTGAACGGCGCCACCGTCTGCGTGCAGCCCGGCACCACCACCGAACTCAATCTCGCCGACTTCGCCCGCGCCAACAAGCTCACCATCAAGACGGTGACCATCGAGAACCTGGCCGAGGTCGAGCAGGCCTTCTTCGCCGGGCGCTGCGACGCCTATACGACAGACGCCTCGGGTCTCGCCTCGACCCGCGCGGCGCGCTCGGGCAACCCGGACGACTACATCATCCTGCCGGAGATCATCTCGAAGGAGCCGCTGGCGCCGGCCGTGCGCCAGGGCGACGACGAATGGTTCAATATCGTGAAATGGACCGTCTTCGCCCTGATCCAGGCCGAGGAGAGCGGCGTCACGCAGGCCAATGTCGATGACATGGCGAAGAACAGCACCGATGCCCAGGTGAAACGCCTGCTCGGCGTGACCCCCGACATGGCCAAGGCGCTCGAGCTGGACGACCAATGGGCCTACCGCGCCATCAAGGCGGTCGGCAACTACGGCGAGATATTCGACCGCAACGTCGGCAAGAATTCGCCGCTCAAGCTGGCGCGCGGCCTGAACGCGCTCTGGATACACGGCGGCCTGCAGTACGCCATGCCGATCCGCTGACCCGGATGCGGAGGCCGCCGGCGCATGGCGGCCTCCCGACGGTCCCCGCCGGACCCGACATGCCATGACGGAACGAACGGTTGCCGGGCCGGGGAAGGGGCGGACGTCGTTCTGGAACGACGCCAACAACCGCGCGATCCTGTTTCAGCTCGCCATCGTCGCCGCGGTGCTGCTGGTCGGCTGGTACCTGGTCTCCAACCTGCTGGCCAATCTGGCGACGCGGCACATCGCCACCGGCTTCGACTTCCTGCATCGCGAGGCCGGTTTCGACATCGGCGAGCACGTCATTCCCTATTCGCCGGCCGACACCTACGGCTATGCCTATCTGGTCGGCATTCTCAACACGCTCAAGGTGGCGGCCTTCGGCATCGTCTTCGCCACCATCCTCGGCACCATCCTCGGCATCGCCCGCCTGTCGACCAACTGGCTGATCGCCAGGATCGCCTCGGCCTACGTCGAACTGGTGCGCAACGTGCCGCTCTTGCTCCAGCTCTTCCTCTGGTACACGCTGGTCAATTCGCTGCCCGGCGCGCGCCAGGCGCTCAATCCCCTGCCGGACGTCTTTCTCAGCAACCGCGGCCTGACCTTTCCGGTGCTGGTGGGCCACCCGGTGCATGGGATCATGCTCGTCCTGTTCTTCGCCGGCATCCTCGCCACGCTCTACTACCGCCGCTTCGGCCGACGGCGGCAGGCGGAGACCGGCAAGCCGATGCCGCTGCTCTGGCCGGCGCTCGGCCTCATCTTTGGCCTGCCGCTGGTCGCCTTCATCCTCGCCGGTGCGCCGCTGCAGCTCGACGCACCGGCGCTGCGCGGCTTCAACTTCGGCGGCGGCGCCACCATCACGCCGGAATTCACCACGCTGCTGTTCGGCCTGGTGATCTATACCGCCGCCTATATCGCCGAGGTGGTGCGCGCCGGCATTCTCGCCGTCGCCAAGGGCCAGACCGAGGCGGCGCTGGCGCTCGGGCTCCCGCCCGGCCGGGTGCTGCGCCTGGTGGTGCTGCCGCAGGCGCTCCGCATCATCATCCCGCCGATGACCAGCCTCTATCTCGACCTGACGAAGAACTCCTCGCTCGCCGTCGGCGTCGGCTATCCCGACCTGGTGTCGATCGGCAATACCACCATCAACCAGACCGGGCAGGCGATCGAGGGCTTCACGATGATGATGGCGGTCTACCTCAGCATCAGCCTGGCGATCGCCGCCTTCATGAACTGGTACAATCGCCGCATCGCCCTGGTGGAGCGCTAGATGACGGCCTCGGTTCCGCTGCCCTCCGCCGGCGCCGAAGATCGTCCGCCGACGCGCGGTGCCGGCCCGCTCGCCTGGTTGCGCGCCAACCTGTTCAATTCCTGGTTCAACGGCATCCTGACCGTGCTCGCGATCTACGTGATCGCGCGCGTCGGCTGGTACCTCCTGCGCTGGGGCTTCATCGACGCGGTCTGGACCGGCACCTCGGCGCAATGCCACGCGGCGAGCGGCGCTTGCTGGGCGCTCATATCGGTCAAGTACCGGCAGATCCTGTTCGGCACCTATCCCTACGACCAGCAATGGCGCGGCGGCGCGCTGATCTTCCTGTTCGTCGCCATGCTCGGCGTCTCCTGCGTCCGCGCCTGGTGGAACCGCTGGCTGCTGCTTGCCTGGGCCGTCGCGCTCGTCGTCATGGCCTGGCTGATGCTGGGCGGCCTCGGCCTGCCGTTCGTTTCCACCTCCTACTGGAACGGCCTGCCGATCACCATCATCTTCGCCGCCTATTCGCTCGTCTTCGCCTTTCCGCTGGCCATCCTGCTGGCGCTCGGCCGGCGCTCGCACCTGCCGATCGTGCGCAGCTTCTCCGTCGCCTATATCGAGCTCATCCGCGGCGTGCCGCTGATCTCCATCCTGTTCATGGCCGCGGCGATGTTTCCGCTGTTCATGCCGGCCGGCAGCGACATCGATCCGCTGATCCGCGTCCTGGTCGGCACCATATTCTTCGCCGCCGCCTACATGGCGGAAGTGATCCGCGCCGGCCTCGCCGCGCTGCCGCGGGGCCAGTACGAAGCCGGCGAGGCGCTCGGCCTGACCTACATGCAGCGCACCGGCTTCATCATCATGCCGCAGGCTTTGAAGACCGTCATCCCGCCGATGGTCAACACCTTCATCTCGACCTTCAAGAACACCACGCTCCTCATCATCATCGGCCTCTACGACTTCCTCGGCACCGGCAAGCTTGCGACCACCGAGCCGGCCTGGCGCGCCTTTTCCGCCGAGGCCTATGTCTTCGTCGCGCTGGTGTTCTTCGCCTTCTGCTTCTTCATGTCGAAATTCAGCCAATATCTCGAATCGGTCCTGCGTCGCGGCACGACGCGCTGAAGGAATCCGCCATGAGCGATGCTCCCGTGATTGTCATGCGCAACGTGCAGAAATGGTACGGCGAGTTCCACGTGCTGCGGAACATCAACCTGTCGGTCACGCGCGGCGAGCGCATCGTCATCTGCGGCCCCTCGGGTTCCGGCAAATCGACCCTGATCCGCTGCCTCAACCGCCTGGAACAGCATCAGCAGGGCCAGATCACCATCGACGGCACCGAGCTCACCAACGACGTGAAGAACATCGACACCATCCGCCGCGAGGTCGGCATGGTGTTCCAGCAGTTCAACCTGTTTCCACACCTGACCGTGCTGCAGAACTGCACCCTGGCGCCGATCTGGGTGCGTCACATGCCGAAGGCGGCGGCGGAGGAGCAGGCACGGAAATACCTCGCCCGGGTCCGCATTCCCGAACAGGCCGACAAATATCCCGGGCAGTTGTCCGGCGGCCAGCAGCAGCGCGTCGCCATCGCCCGCGCGCTCTGCATGAACCCGAAGATCATGCTGTTCGACGAGCCGACTTCTGCGCTCGACCCGGAAATGGTCAAGGAGGTGCTCGACGTGATGATCGGCCTGGCGGAGAGCGGCATGACCATGCTGTGCGTGACGCACGAGATGGGCTTCGCCCGCAGCGTCGCCGATCGGGTGATTTTCATGGACCGCGGCGAAATCGTCGAGCAGAACGATCCCGAGCGTTTCTTCAGCAATCCGCAGAGCGAACGCACCAGGCTGTTTCTCAGTCAGATCCTCGCGCACTGATCTGCAAGGCCGTCGCGCGCCGGAGCAAGCATGCAAACCTGGCTGGAATACTGGCACCAGCCGCACAGGCTCTATGTCAACGAGCGCCACCTGCAGGCGCACTACCGGCGGCTCGCGGCCGACGTCCTGCGGCTGCTGCCGCAGCCGGCGATCGAGTTCCTGGACTGGGGCTGCGGCCCGGCGCTGGGCGCGCCGCGGCTGGCCGATGCCGGCGTGCGGGTCACGCTCTACGATCGCTCGCCGGCGGCGCAGGCGGAATTGCGCGCGCGTTTCGCCGGCGATCGGCGCATCCGCGTGCTCGACGATGCCGCCTATGCGGCGCTGCCCGAGCAGGCGTTCGAGGTGATCGTGGTGAACTCCGTCTGCCAATATCTGACGCAGACGGAACTGGAAGCGCTGCTGCTGGAACTCAGGCATCATATCCGTCCCGGCGGACGGCTTGTCCTCGGCGACATCCCGCCGCCCGAGGCCGGCGCCGGGGCCGACGCGCTGGCGCTGCTTCGCGCCGGCCTCGCGCACGGTTTTTTCCTGGCCGCGCTTGGCGGGCTGGTCGCAACCGCCCTCTCCGATTATCGGCGGCTGCGCGCCACGCTCGGCCTCAGCGCCTATACGCCGGAGAAGATCCTCGCGCTCTTCGAGAAGGCCGGCTTTCGTCCGCGCCAGCTCCACGCCAACATCGGCTTCGCCGCGCACCGCAATGCCTTCGAGGGCCAGGTGCCGCCGGGCTGAAAGCCGCCGGCCGCGTCAGGATGCCTGCGTCTCGACCGGCGTGTCGGTGCGGCTGCCCCATTCCGCCCAGGAGCCGTCGTAGACCGCGACTTCGCGGTGCCCGAGCAGATGCAGCGACAGCGCGATGACGCAGGCCGTGATGCCCGAGCCGCAGGACGTCACCACGGGGCGCGACATGTCGATGCCGGCCTGGGTGACCCGCGCCCGCATGGCCGCGGGAGCGAGGAAAGTGCCGTCGGGCTTGAGCAAGTCCTGGTAGGGCAGGTTGCGGCTGCCGGGAATATGCCCGCTGCGCAGGCCCGGCCGCGGCTCCGGCTCTTGCGCCAGGAAGCGCCCACGCGCGCGCGCATCCACCACCTGCTCGCGGCCGCTCGCGAGGTTCGCCTGCATCTGCTCGGCATCGCGCACCAGCGTGCGGTCGAGCCGCGCGGTGAAATGTCGCTCGCGCGGCATCGGCGGCAAATCCTCCACCGGCCGTCCCTCGGCCTGCCATTTGCGCAGGCCGCCGTCGAGCACGGCGACGTCGCGATGGCCGAAGACGCGGAACATCCACCAGGCGCGCGGTGCGCTGGAATTCACCCCCGAGCCGTCGTAGACGACGATGCGGCTGCCGTCGCCGAGGCCGAGCTTGCGCACGCGGCTGGCGAACTTCTCCGGGCTCGGCAGCATGTGCGGCAGGGGATCGCCGGTATCGGCGATCTCGTCGATATCGAAGAAGACCGCGCCCGGAATGTGCGCAGCACGATATTCCGCCCTGGGATCGCGCTTCTGCTGCGGCAGGTACCAGGACGCGTCGACCACGCGAATATCCGGTGCGCTCAGCCGCTCGGCCAGCCAAGCGGTGGAAACCAGCGCCTCGGGATTGACGAACTTGTCGCCGCTGCCGCCGGTGCTCATGCCAGTTCCAGCGCCACGCGCCGGTTCTGCCGGCCCTTGCTCTCGATCTTGCGCACGATCACCGCGCCGATCTCGCCGGTGCGCGCGACATGGGTACCGCCGCAGGCCTGCAGATCGAGGCCCGAGACTTCGATCAGCCGCACGCGGCCGGCGCCGACCGGCGGGCGCACCGACATGGTCTTCACCAGCTCCGGGCTGGCGGCGAGTTCCTCGTCGCTGATCCAGCGCGCGGCGACGGCATGATCCTCGACGATCAGCGCATTGAGCCGCTCGGCGATGGCCTCCTTGTCGAGCGCCATCTCGGCGATATCGAAGTCGAGGCGGCCCTTGCCGTCGCTCACCTGGCCGCCGGTCACCGGATAGGGCAGGACGGCGGACAGAAGATGCAGGCAGGTGTGCATGCGCATCAAGCGGTGCCGGCGGTCCCAGTCGATGCTCGCGACCAGCTTGCTGCCGGGCGCGGGAAGCGCGCTGCCGGGCGCCGGGACATGCCGCACCGTATCCGCCGCCTCGCCTTTGCGCGCATCGGCAATGGCGATCGTACGGCCGTCGGCCAGCAGCAAGCTGCCGCTGTCGCCGGGCTGGCCGCCGCCGGTCGGATAGAAGACGGTGCGGTCGAGCAGGATGCCGCGCTCGTCCGCCGCCAAGACGCTCGCCTCGCACTGGCGGAGATAGGCATCGTCGCGGAACAGCAGTTCGCTCATCTCACGCCCCGGCGCCGTCGAGCCAGCCCGGCACCGGCAGGTTCTTGCCGCGCAGAAACGCCGGATTGAACAGCTTGCTCTGGTAGCGGCTGCCGCCGTCGCAGAGCACGGTGACGATGGTATGGCCGGGGCCCATCCGCTTGGCCAGGCGGATCGCGCCGGCGAGATTGATGCCGGTCGAGCCGCCGAGGCAGAGGCCCTCGTATTGCAGGAGATCGAAGATCAGCGGCAGCGCTTCCTCGTCGGGGATTTCGTAGGCATCGTCGGGCGTGAAGCCTTCCAGGTTGGCGGTCACCCGGCCCTGGCCGATGCCTTCGGTGATGGAACTGCCTTCCGCCTTCAGCTCGCCGTGCTTGTAATAGTGGTAGAGCGCGGCACCCTTGGGATCGGCCAGCGCGATCTGCACCTTGGGATTGCGCTCCCTCAGGGCCATGGCGATGCCGGCCAAGGTGCCGCCGGAGCCGACGGCGCAGCAGAAGCCGTCGACCTTGCCGTCGGTCTGCGCCCAGATTTCCGGGCCGGTGGTCTCGTAATGGCCCTGGCGGTTGGCGACATTGTCGAACTGGTTGGCCCAGATGGCGCCCTTCGGCTCGCTCTTGGCCAGCTCCTCGGCCAGCCGGCCGGAATAGCGGACGTAGTTGTTCGGATCCCTGTAGGGCACGGCCGGCACCAGCCGCAGGTCGGCGCCGCAAAGCCGCAGCATGTCCTTCTTTTCCTGGCTCTGGGTTTCCGGCATGACGATCACGGTGCGATAGCCGAGCGCATTGCCGACCAGGGCGAGGCCGATGCCGGTATTGCCCGCGGTGCCCTCGACGATGACCCCGCCGGGCTTGAGCCGGCCGCGCTTCTCCGCGTCGCGCACGATATAGAGCGCGGCGCGATCCTTCACCGAACCGCCGGGATTGAGGAATTCCGCCTTGCCCAAAATGGTGCAGCCGGTGGCGTCCGAAGCGCGCTGCAAACGGATCAGCGGGGTATTGCCGATGGCGCCGATAAACCCTTCCTGGACCTGCATGTCAGGCATTTCTTTCTTGCTGCCGAGGCCCACCTATAGCCGCCTTGGGGGGTCCGTTCAAGCCCGACGCCCGACGCCCTCGGCAAGCCATTGGCGGCGGAGACGGGCCCGGTTGAGCGCCAGCCATTGCGCCGCGATCAGCGCCGGCCCGCTGCGGATTTGACCCTGTTTCAGCAGCGCGCGCAGGCGGCGAAAGGCGAGCAGGCGGACGCGGATATCCTCGCCCTCGTCGGGCAGGCCATGCACGCCGCCGATACCCGCGGCGCGGCAGCGCCCGCAAAAGGCGACGATGCGCTCGCTGGTGCAGCCGGGGCTGGTGTAGAAATCGACGATCTGCTCCAGCGGCCCGAGCAGGGTGCAGCCTGCTTCCTCCAGCGCCTCGCGCCGCGCCACTGCTTCCGGCGTCTCGCCGGGGTCGATGACGCCGGCGATCACCGAGAGCGGCCAGGGCTGCTCGCCGCTGACATAGGGGCCGATGCGGAACTCCTCGATCAGCACCACCTTGTCAGCCTCGGGGTCATAGGGAATGACGATGACCGCATCGCGGGCGCGGAAAATCTCGCGCGCGATCGGCGGCCCCATGCGGCCGGCAAACAGCCGGTGGCGCAGGCGAAAGCGCTCCAGCCGATAGTGGCCTTGAAACAGCGTCTCCTGTTCCAGCAGTTCGACGTCCTCGTCGCGATCCATCGCCGCTCCAAACTGACCGCGGCCCTCAGGCCGACAAACGCTCCCGGCCATAACCGGCCATGATCGCCCGCGCCCGCGCCTGGAAGCGGCGCTTGTGCCGTCGGCGCCAGGCGGCAAAATCCCAATCTTCGTCGGTCGGATGCAACCGGGCGAGAGCGAGGAAGAGATGCGCCGTGCAGCGGCTGCCGTCCGGCAAGTCTACCGGGCGCCGCGCAAGCTGATAATCGTCGCCTTCGAAATGCCGCAACCGGGCAGCCTCGACCCGGCTCAACCCGCCGACCAGCACACCGCAAACCCTCCCGCCTGACTCGGTCACCAGCAGCGGGAAATCCTTGCCGGCGGCAAAGACGCGGCGATAGCCGCCGATCCCGGCGGCCAGGCACTGCCGGTCCGGCAGCGGCCGGCCGAGCACGATACCGCGGATGTCGGCGTCCATCAGCGTGCCGAAAAAGAAGAAGCGCATGGTTACTGCTTAGCCAGCGCCGGCGACCCGGGTCAAGTCCGAGCGCGGGCTTGCCGGCGCGCGCCGCATCGGCTCTACTCCGCGCGCAAGCGACAACCGGGATGCAGCATGTGACGACCCATCCGGACATGGCGAAGGTGGCCGAGATCATCGCCGAGGTGGCGGCGGCGGCGATCATGCCGCGCTTTCGCAAGCTCGCCGCCGGCGAGATCAGCACCAAGGAGGGGCCGCACGATTTCCTCACCATCGCCGACACCGAGGCGGAGCACCTGCTGAGCCGCCGCCTGCCGGCGCTGGTGCCGGGCTCGGTGATGGTGGGTGAGGAGGCCTGCAGCGCCGATCCCGGCCTGTTCGGCCGTCTCGGCGAAGCGGCGCCGGCGTGGCTGGTCGATCCCGTCGACGGCACGATGAATTTCGCCACCGGCCTGCCGCTGTTCGGCGTCATGGTGGCCTACGCGGTCGGCGGCGAAACCATCGCCGGCTGGATTCACGATCCGGTCAACGGCCGCAGCGCCATGGCGGCACGCGGCGAGGGCACCTGGATCGACGGCCGGCGCGTCACCCTGGCTGGGCCGCGGCGGCTCGACAGCATGCACGGCATCATCGCCTTCCGCACCGGCGATCGCGCCCGCGCGGCGCGCATGGCGGCGCGCTCCGACCGGCTGGCCTCGGTGCTGATCCTGCGCTGCGCCGCGCACGAATATCTGGCGCTGCTCGAAGGCGGCGCGCACTTCGCCTTCTACAACCGGATCATGCCCTGGGACCATGCGCCGGGGGTCTGCATGGTGGAAGAGGCCGGCGGCTACGCCTGCCGCCTGGACGGACGGCGCTATCGTCCCGGCGATCCGCCGACCGGCGGCGCCTCGCTGCTGGTCGCGGTCGACGAGGAGCACTGGCAGTTGGTGCACCAGGGCATCGTCGCCGAGGAGGCCTAACGCCGCTCCTCGGCCTTGGCCTGGTCCCACAACGCGTCCATCTCGGCCAGGTCGGAATCCTCGGGCCGCCGGCTGCGCTCCGCCAGCAGCGCCTCGATGCGCTGGAAGCGCCGCTCGAACTTGCCGTTGGTCCGGCGGAGCGCCGCTTCCGGGTCGATCTTCAGATGCCGTGCCAGGTTGGCGACGACGAACAGCACGTCGCCGAGCTCGTCTTCCAGGCGGGCGGCATCGCCGCCGTCGATCTCGCGCCGGAACTCGCCGAGTTCCTCCGTCAGTTTGTCGAACACCGGGCGGATGTCCGGCCAGTCGAAGCCGACGCGGGCAGCGCGGTTCTGCAGCTTGACGGCGCGGGCGAGGGCCGGCAGGCCGAGGGCGACGCCGTCGAGGACACTCGGGGCCCGGCCGAGCGCCGCGGCCCGCGCGTCGCGCTCCGCCGCCTTGTGCGCCTCCCAGGCGCGGGTCTGCGCCGCCGCGTCGGCGATATCGGCATCGCCGAAGACATGCGGATGGCGGCGCAGCATCTTGTCGGCAATGCCGCGCACCACGTCGGCGAAGCCGAAATCGCCGGCCTCGGCCGCCATCTGGGCATGGAAGACGACCTGGAACAGCAGGTCGCCGAGTTCGTCCTTCAGCCCCGGCAGGTCATCGCGCTCGATGGCGTCGGCCACTTCATAGGCTTCTTCGATCGTATAGGGCGCGATGGTGGCGAAGGTCTGCTCGCGGTCCCAGGGGCAGCCGCGCTCAGGGTCGCGCAGCCGCGCCATGATGGCGAGGAGGCGGCCGATGTCGCCCGATGCTTCCGTCATCTCGCACCTCCTCGATATCGGATTATCGCATAATATATATTATGTATAATTTAATATCACCTAACGTATCCGGTGACTTCTAGGCCTCTATTACCATGCCGTCGTAAGCCGGTTCGACCCCTGGCGGCAGTTCGCGCCTGAGCGTCTCATAGTCCAGATCGACATGCATGTTGGTCAGCACCGCCCGCCTGGGCCGCAGCCGGCCGATCCATTCCAGCGTCCGCTCCACGTGCGCATGCGTCGGATGCGGCTTGTAGCGCATGGCATCGACGATCCACACCTCGACGCCGGCGAGCGCGGCGAAGGCTGCCTCCGACAGGTGCACGACATCGTTGGAATAGCCGATCGGGCCGAAGCGGAAGCCGAGCGAG
>DATKQA010000274.1:0-6851 GCA_035523835.1 Candidatus Sulfotelmatobacter sp. | reverse complement strand
ATTGGCGCCGCGCACGTCGATCCAGCTATCGCCGTGCGCCCGCAGCACCACACGGACATTGGCTTCGGTGCTGCCGAAAGTCTGCGCCGTGCTCTCCGGCGCGGCCGGCGTCGGGGCGGCCGTATCCGCCGCGGCGGTTCTTGCCGGCTCCCCGGCCGCCGGCACGGCTGCCGGCGTCGGCTTGGGCACCGCCGGCGGGGCGGCAGCGGGCGGTGCGATGGCGGCCGGCGGCGGCGCCGGCGGAACCGGCGCGACGGCAGCGGGCGGTGGCGCGGGATTGACAGCGACCGCTGGCGGCGGCCCTTTGTCCGGTGCTGCGGCGCTCGCCGTCGATGCCGCCGCGGGTGCCGGGACCGCCGTCGAGCTTCCGGCCGCCGGCGCGGCGGCGGGCGGCGGCGCGGGACTGGCCGCCACCACGGGCGCCGGCGGCACCTGGTCCGACGCGACGCGGGTCTTGTTGTGGCTGTAATACCAGGCGCCATAGAGGCCGCCGGCGATGATCAGGCACAGCAGAATCAGCCAGCCGCGCGGCGTCCGCGTCTCCGGCGCCGGAATTGGAAAGACCAGGCGCCCCGGCGCCTGGATGGCGGAGGTTTCCTCCTTGAAGGCCTCGATGACGGCGTCCGGATCGAGCCGCAGGTGCTCGGCATAGGTGCGCAGGAAACCGATGGCATAGATGCGGCCCGGCAATTCCTCGAACCGGCCGGCTTCCAGCGCCACCATATGCGGATAACGAATGCGCAGTTGCGCCGCCACGCTCTGCAGGTCGAGGCCCATGCGCTGGCGCGTCGCCCGCAGGCCTTCACCGATTCCCTGATAGGGAACCGCTTCCGCCACCGGTTCTTCGCCGGTTTCGTGCCGGCCGAGACGTCGCTTGTCACTACCGCGTAGCCGCGTCGATTTACGCTGCCGTTCGCTCGCCATTCTGCCCCGTTCCATGCGCCGCGATCGGGGATGTGTGCCGCGGCTGCTTACGGTGCGACCGCAAGGCGGTCAGCGGGTTAGCCGTTGTGCTGGCAATAAAACAGACGCCGCATGCAAGCGCAACCGCTAGATGATGATGCCGTGATCCTGGGCGAAGCTCTGCAACCGGCCGCGGACGCTGCGTTCCGGCAGGGTGTAGAGGCCTTCCATATAGGCGACGAGCGGCGGCACCGAGAGGCTGCGCAGCATCTCCTTGACCGGACCGACCGATGTCGCCTGCACCGACAGGTTGCGAAACCCGAGGCCGACCAGCGCCATGGCCTCCAGCGGCTTGCCGGCCATCTCGCCGCACAGGCCGACGCTGACCCCGGCCTGATCGCACTGGCGCACCACCCAGCGCAGGAAGCTGAGCATGGCCGGGGAGAGCGGGTCATAGCGATCGGCCAGGCGCGGATTGCCGCGGTCGATGGCGAACAGAAACTGCCAGAGGTCGTTCGAGCCGACGGAGACGAAATCCACCAGCGGCAGCAAGGCCGGAAACTGCCAGGCGAGCGCCGGCACTTCGAGCATGGTGCCGACCCGGATTTGCACCGGCAGCGGCTTGCCGGCCGCCTTGATGCGCTGCAATTCGCGATCCAGGATATCGCGCGCCTTCTGGAACTCGCTCACCTCGGAAACCATCGGGAACATGACGTTGAGCTGGCGGCCGGCGGCGGCCAGCAGCAGGGCGCGTAGCTGGCTGCGCAGCATGGCCGGACGGTCGAGCGCCATGCGGATGGCGCGCCAGCCCATGGCGGGGTTCTCCTCTTCGACCTTCTCCACGTAGTGCAGCACCTTGTCGCCGCCGACATCGAGGGTGCGGAAGACCACCGGCCGATCCCCCGCCTGATCCAACACCCTGGTGTAGGTTTCGGTCTGCACGTCGATTTTCGGGAAGCTGGCGCGGATCATGAACTGCAGCTCGGTCCGGTAGAGGCCGATGCCGTCGGCACCGGTTTCCTGGAGATGGGCGAGGTCGACCAGCAAGCCGGCGTTCATATTGAGCTGGATGCGCTCGCCCGACCGCGTCATGGCCGGCTCGTCGCGCAAGGCGGCGTATTTCGCCTGCCGGGCGGCACGGAGCGCCAGGTTCTGCCGGAAGGCTTGCAGCACATCCTCGCCCGGCCGCACGAAGATCTGGCCGTGGTCGGCATCGACGATCACCGCATCGCCCGGTTCGATCCTGGCCACCGCATCGCCGCAGCGGCCGATGACCGGTATGGCCAGCGCGCGGGCCACGATGGCGACATGCGAGGTCGGCGAGCCCTCTTCCAGCACCACGCCGCGGAGCTTGCTGCGGTCGTAGTCGAGCAGTTCCGCCGGCCCCATGGTCTTGGCGAACAGCACGGTATCGTCGGGCAGGGTTTCCTTCGCCGCCGTCCCGCTGCGACCGGAAAGATGCAGCAGCAGGCGATGCGCCAGGTCGTCGAGATCGGCCAGCCGCTCGCGCAAATAGGGATCGGTGATCGATTGCATGCGGTGGCGCGTGTCGGTCTGCACCCGCTGCGCCGCCGCCTCGGCCGTCAGGCCGCTCTCGACCGCCTCGGTCATCTTGGCGAGCCAGCCGGAATCGTGCGCGAACATCTTGTAGGTTTCGAGAATGTCCCGGCTTTCCCCGACGATCGCCGGGTCGGGGGCCGCCAGCATCACGTCGACCGAGGCGCGCAAGGCCCGCACCGCCTCGTCGAGGCGGCGCTTCTCCAGATCGACGTCCTCGGCGATGGTCCTCAGCACCTCGACGCGCGGCTCGTGCAGGACGATGGTGCCGAGCGCCAGGCCTTCGGCGAGCGCCTGGCCTTCCAGGCGGAACGGCAAGGTGGCATTGCCGTCGAGCTGCGTGAGCTCGTCGCGGCCGATCAGGGCGCCGGCGCTGACCAGTTCGGCCAGCACCATGGCCACGGTCTCGAGCGCCTCGACCTCTTCCTCGGAATAGCGCCGCCGGGTGCGGTTCTGCACCACCAGCACGCCGATCACCCGGCTGTTGCGCAGCACCGGCACGCCCATCAGCGAGTGATAGATTTCTTCACCGGTCTCCGGTTTGTAGGCGAACTGCGGATGCGTCTGCGCGTCGGCCAGATTGAGCGGCCGGGCGTGCGCGGCGATATCGCCGACCAGGCCTTCGCCGACGCGGAGCCGGGTGACGTGCACCGCTTCCGGCTTCAAGCCCTCGGTGGCGAAGAGCTCCAGCACCTCGCCGGCCCGCATCAGATAGACCGAGCAGACTTCCGCCACCATGTTGGCGGCGATGATGCGCACGACGGTGCCGAGCCTGGCTTCCGCCGAGCCGGCGCCGGCCATCACCTCGCGAAGCTGCTTGAGCAGCAGCCGAGGGCGGGTGGCCACCGCCCGGGCCGCCACTAGCGGCCCGTGGCGGGAAGCGGCAAAGGCCCGGGCAGATCCGCCATCGGCTCAGGCCGCGTCCAGTTGGAAGGCGGAATGCAGCGTGCGCACCGCCAGTTCGGTATATTCCGCCGCGATCAGCACGCTCACCTTGATCTCCGAGGTGGAGATCACCTGGATGTTGATGTTCTTGTCGGCCAGTGCCTGGAACATGGCGCGGGCCACGCCGGTATGGCTGCGCATGCCGACGCCGACCACGGAAACCTTCACCACGTTCTTGTCCGGCACCAGCTTCTTGAAGCCGATCTCCTCCTGCCGGCCGAGCAGCAGCGCCGTGGCCCGGTCGAGGTCGGCACGGCCGATGGTGAAGGTGAGGTCGGTGGACTTGCCGTCGTAGGAGACGTTCTGCACGATCATGTCGACGTTGATGCTGGCATCGGCCAGCGAGCCGAAGATCGCCGCCGCCACGCCCGGCCGGTCGGCCACGCGCAACAGCGTTATCTTGGCCTCGTCCGGTGCGTAGGTGACACCGCTCACGACTTGCTTTTCCACGATCTCGTCCTCGTCCACCACCAGCGTTCCGGGCAGGTCCGCGAAACTCGACAGCACCTGCAGCCGAACCCGGTAGTTCATCGCCAATTCGACGGAGCGGGTTTGCAGCACCTTGGCACCGAGAGACGCCAGTTCGAGCATCTCCTCGTAGGTAATTTTACCAAGCTTCCGCGCCCGCGTCACGATGCGGGGGTCGGCGGTGTAGACGCCGTCGACGTCGGTATAGATGTCGCAGCGCTCGGCCTTCAGCGCCGCCGCCACGGCGACGGCAGAGAGATCGGAGCCGCCGCGGCCGAGCGTGGTGACGCGATTGTCGGGCCCGACGCCCTGGAAACCCGGGATCACGGCGACTTGGCCGTCGGCCAGGCGGCGCTCCAGCTCGGCGGTCTCGATCGCCTCGATGCGGGCGGCGCCGTGCACGCCGTCGGTGCGGATCGGCACCTGCCAGCCGAGCCACGAGCGGGCGGAGACGCCGATCTCCTGCAGCGCGATTGCCAACAGCCCGATGGTCACCTGCTCGCCGCTCGCCACCACGGTGTCGTACTCGCGCGCATCGTGCAGCGGCGCGATCTGACGGCAGAGATCGACCAGCTTGTTGGTTTCGCCGGCCATGGCCGACACCACGACGGCGACCTGGTGGCCGGCCTCGGTTTCGCGCTTGACCTTGGCCGCCACGTTGCGGATGCGATCGACCCCGGCCACCGAGGTGCCGCCAAACTTCATCACGATCCGAGCCATGCCGCCCCGGTCCCTTGGGATGCCTGCCGCAGCGCAAATAATCCCGATTTCGTCGGGTCTTGCCGGCGAAAAGGCGCGTATTCATACTCCGCCGCATCGGGCGAGGCAAGCATGCCCCGCCCGCTGTCAGAGGGTCTCCGAGCATGGTCGTTGATCCGGCCGCAGCGCCGGCAAAATCCGTCGATCCCGGTGAAGTCGAACGCTTCGCGGCAATGGCGGAAGCCTGGTGGGATCCGCACGGCCAGTTCCGCGCCCTGCATCAACTGAACCCGGTCCGCGTCGGCTATATCCGCGACCGCGTCGCCGCCCGCTTCGGCCGCGACCCGCTCAAGCCGCGGCCGCTCGCCGACCTGCGCATCCTGGACCTCGGCTGTGGCGGCGGCCTGCTGGCGGAGCCGATGGCCCGCCTCGGCGCCCAAGTGGTCGGCGCCGACGCGGCCGAACGCAACATCGGCGTCGCCATCGCGCATGCCCGGCAGTCGGGCCTCGACATCGACTATCGCCACGCCACGGCCGAAGCGCTGGCCGGCGCCGGCGAAAGCTTCGATGTCATCCTGTGCATGGAGGTGGTCGAACATGTCGCCGACCTCGGGAGCTTCCTAGATAGCTGCGGCGGCATGCTGCGGCCGGGCGGCCTGTTGTTCGCGGCGACGCTCAATCGCACGGTCAAGGCCTTCGCGCTGGCCGTCGTCGGCGCCGAATACCTGCTGCGCTGGCTGCCCCGGGGCACGCACGACTGGCGAAAGTTCGTGCGGCCGCACGAACTGGCCCGCTTGCTGCGTGGTGCCGGCCTGCGGGTGACGGAGGCGACCGGTGTCGGCTATGCGCCGCTCAGGGACGCCTGGTCGCTCAGCCGCGATCTCGACGTCAATTACATGGTGGTGGCGGCGAAGGACGCGTGAGCGGCGTCAACTGTCGTGGCGCGGGATCCAGGGAATGCGGCTGAAGGGGATGTCCTCTTCGCGCAGGGCCTCGGCCTGCTCGTCGGTGGCCTCGCCGTAGATATTGCGCTTTTCCGTCTCGCCGTAGTGGATGCGGCGGGCTTCCTCGGCGAAGCGTTCGCCGACATAGTCGCAATTCTTCTCGACCTGCTCGCGCATCTGATAAAGCAGCTTGGTCGTCTGCGCCAACATCTTGCGCTGCTCGGCCGAGGATTTTTCCTTCGGGGTCGAGATATTGGGCGCCATCAAAGCCTTGGCGATCTTGCGGTCGCCGCAGACCGGACAGGTCACGTCGCCCTTGCCGTTCTGCCGCTCGAAGGCGGCGCTGTCGCGAAACCAGGCCTCGAAGACGTGGTTCTTCCGGCAGCGAAGATCGAACACAATCATGATTGACGATATCCGGTACGCTCTTGCCCAGTGAAATACATGGCATGGGGCGAAGCCGAGAACAAGAGAGGAAGATGACGGGAATGTTGCCGCCCTCGCCCTGGGTTACCCGCTGGACGGCCCTGCTGCCGCCGGGCGGCGCCGTGCTCGACGTCGCCGCCGGTAGCGGCCGACACGCCCGCTTCCTGCTGGCCGGCGGCTATCGGGTGACGGCGGTCGATATCGACATCAGCCGCCTGGCCGACCTGGCGAATGAGCCGCTGGCCAGGCTCCGCCAGGCGGATCTCGAGAACGGACCCTGGCCCTTCCCGGGGGAGCGCTTCGCCGGCGTCGTGGTCACCAACTATCTGTGGCGGCCGCTGCTGCCGGCGCTGCTCGCCAGCGTGGCGCCGGGCGGCGCGCTGATCTACGAAACCTTCGCCCTGGGCCAGGAACGCTTCGGCAAACCCTCGAAGCCGGAATTCCTGTTGCGTCCCGGCGAATTGCTGGACTGGGTCCGGGGCGGTTTCGAGGTGCGCGCCTACGAACACGGCGAGGCGGCGCGACCAGAACCGGCCATGCGGCAACGGATCGCCGCGGTGCGGACAGCCGCGACGGCGTGAGGCTTATTCGGCGGCGCGCGCCGGCGCGGCGAGGCCGAAGGGCCGGTCGCCGCCGAGCGAAGGCACCTGGCCGCGCGCCTCCGCCACCTTGGCCGGATCGATGTCGGCCAGGATGAAGCCCGTAGCCTCGCCGCCGTCGGCCAACACCCGGCCCCAGGGATCGACGATCAGCGAATGGCCGTAGGTCTTGCGCCGGCCGGGATGCTCGCCGCATTGCGCCGGGGCGAAGACGAAGCAGCCATTCTCGATCGCGCGCGCCCGCAGGAGAAGATGCCAATGCGCCTTGCCGGTGGGCACGGTAAAGGCCGAAGGGATCGAGAGGAAATCG
>DATKQA010000273.1:0-3179 GCA_035523835.1 Candidatus Sulfotelmatobacter sp. | reverse complement strand
GGCATTGATCAGCCGGCGGTGGAAGCGCACCGCCTGCGCCGGCGTGTCCAGGCGGAGCGCGAACTCGGCGACCCCCGGCGTGGCGAAATCGTTGGTCAGGCTGCCGACGGCGATGACCAGGATGTCGTAGGGCACGCTGCGCGCGGCAATGACCTCGGCGCCGCCGTCGTCGCGGAGCGGCGCCAGGCGCACTTCGCGGCGGATCCGGTCCAGGCCGACCATCTCGCCGATGCGGAAGCTGAAATGATGCCAGTGCGCCTGCGCCATGAAGTCGAGCTCGTGATGGCCGAGGTCCATGCTGCCGGCGGCGATCTCGTGCAGCAGCGGTTTCCAGAGGTGGGCATGGGCGCAGTCGATCAGGCTGACCTCGGCACGCCGCCGCCGGCCGAGCGTGTCGCCGAGCCGTGTCGCCAGCTCCAGCCCGCCGGCGCCGCCGCCGACGATGACGATGTGCGGCCGGGCGCCGGGGCGCGCCGCCGTCATTCGCCGCCTTCGTCGGGCGGCTGGGCGTAGCGCCGTTCGAGCGCGTCGAATTCGGGCTTGCCGACCAGGCGCTGGCGTTCGGCGAAGGGCGCGATCAGCCCGCCGGCCTCGTCGAGCCGGCCGTGGTCGCGCAGCGCCCGGAGCGCCGCCTGCATGCCGAGCAGCGCGCTCTGCAAGGCCGCGTTGGCATAGAGCACCAGGCTGAAGCCCATGGCCGCCGCCGCCGCGCGGTCGACGATCGGCGTCCTGCCGCCGAGCACCAGGTTCAGCATCTGCGGCGCGGCGAGGCGCCGCGGCACCGCCGCCAGTTCGTCAAGGCTCTCCGGCGCCTCGACGAAGGTCATGTCGGCGCCGGCCTCGATGTAGCGGCCGGCGCGCTCGACGGCGGCCTCGAAGCCTTCCACGGCGCGGGCATCGGTGCGGGCGATGACCAGCATGCCATGCCGGCGCGCATCGACCGCAGCCTTGACCTTGCCGGCCATCTCCGCCGCCGCGACCAGCTCCTTGCCGTCGAAATGGCCGCAGCGCTTCGGCATGCGCTGGTCCTCGAGCTGGATGGCGCTGGCGCCCGCCTGTTCCAGCCGCCTGACCGCGTGGCCGACATTGAGCGCGTTGCCGAAGCCCGTGTCGGCATCGACGACCAGCGGCAGGTCGCTGACGCCGCGGATCGCCGCGGTGTGCTCGACGAGCTGGCTCAGGTCCATGAAGCCGAGATCGGGCAGGCCGAGATGCATGTTGGTGAGGCCGGCGCCGGTGAGATAGATCGCCTTGAAGCCGAGGTCGGCGATGACGCGGGCGGCGAGCGCGTTCGGCGCGCCGGGCAGCAGCACGCCGCGCTCCCGCGCCAGCAGGCCGCGCAGCGTTTCGACATGGCCGCTCTGCATGCTCTTTCCCCTCGCCGGCCAGCCCGGCCGTCGGACGGAGCGGCCGGCCGCTCCGCCCGATGCGGCGGCGGGTCGCGCGGCGGCCGGCGCCGTCAGTGCGAGATCTGCTCCAGCTCCAGATCGCGCGTGCGCGGACCCCAGATGCCGATCGACAGCACCACCAGCAGCATGGCGACGGCGATCAGCCCGAACACCCCGCCGGTGCCGGTGGTGTTGAGGAAATAGCCGATGATGAAGCTGGCGAACACGGCGCTGATGCGGCTGAAGGAATAGGTGAAGCCGACGGCGCGGGCCCGCACCCGGGTTGGATAGAGCTCGCTCTGGTAATTGTGGAAGGAATAGGACAGCACGTTGTTCGAGAGCGTGATCAACACGCCGAAGCCGATCAGCAACGCCATCGTGCTCTGGAAGGAGAACAGGACGCCGAACACGCCGATGCAGATCGCCGCACCCACCACCTGCCACTTGCGCTCCCATCTGTCGGCGAAGCTCATGGCGATGAGCGGGCCGAACGGATTGGCGATGGCGATGATGAAGGAATAGAGCAGGCTGGCGTGGAGGTTGATGCCCGCCTGCTTGGCGATCAGGGTCGGCACCCAGGCGGCGAAGCCGTAATAGCCGAAAGTCTGGAAGAACTGGAACACCATCAGCATGATGGTGCGGGTGCCGTAGGGCGGTTGCCAGATCTCGGCGAAGCGGCCGGCGGGTTCCAGCTTGTCGAGCGCGTGGTCCGTCGGCGGCGGCAGCGCGGCGCCGCCGAGATCGGCGCTCACCTTGGCCTCGAGCGCCGCGGTCACCGCCTCGGCCTCGGCCAGCCGGCCCTGGTTGATCAGCCAGCGCGGACTTTCCGGCACGCCGCGGCGGATGAACCACACGGCGATGGCGCCGAGCGAGCCGATCAGCACCACCCAGCGCCAGCCGGTGTAGCCGAACGGCGCCTGCGGCACCAGCAGATAGGCCAGGAACGCCACCACCGGCACGATGCAGAACTGCACCGTCTGGTTGAAGGCGAAGGCGCGGCCGCGCAGGTGCCGGGGCACCAGCTCGGCGACGAAGGTGTCGATGGTGACCAGTTCCACGCCGATGCCGACGCCGGCGATCAGGCGCCACAGGCACACCCCCATGCCGGAGTGCTGGAAGGCCATGATGAAGGTGGCGACGCTGTACCACAGCATGGAATAGGTGAAGATGGTACGCCGGCCGTACTTGTCGGCGACATAGCCGAAGACGAAGGTGCCGATGAACAGACCGGTGAAGGTGGCGGCGACGAACAGAGCCGGGCCGGCGAAGATGCCGACCGACACGTCCTTCAACAGCCCTTCCTTGACCAGGCCGGGAATGACATAGGCGGTCATGAACAGGTCATAGAGCTCGAACAGGCCGCCGAGCGAGATGACGGCCACCAACTGCCAGACGTGGCGCGTCGCCGGCAGCCGGTCGAGCCGCGCCAGAATTGCCGCCGCGGGGGACTGCCCCGAAACCGTGGTATTCATCGCCATTTTCTGTTTCCCCCGCACTTTCTTGTCGTGCCGTCGATCGGCGGACGGCTCTTCGACTTCTATCGATCCCTAACTCTGCCGCGCCGCTGCAGCGCGCGCAACTGCGGCGACACCGGCTTTCCCGACCCGCTATCGGCCCGAGCGGGTTCAAGACCGAGGCGGCGGCGCCGCTGCCGCCGGCGGGGCCGCGTCAGTCGGCGACATCCGAGGCGACGGCAAATCGACCATTCCGTGGAGCAGCGATAGCTTGCTGTCGATGACATCGAAACGCGTCTCGACCTGGCCGAATTCCCGGCGTGGATCGGAGAATTGT
>DATKQA010000272.1:0-3934 GCA_035523835.1 Candidatus Sulfotelmatobacter sp. | reverse complement strand
CGGACGTATAGATCATCGAGCCGCGCGACAGCGCCATGTCGCCGGAAAGCGGCGGCTGCGCCGCGACCCAGGCGTCCCAATCGGTAGTGCCGGCGACGGCATCCGCAGGCAGATCGGCGATGCCGTAGGCGGTGCCGATTTCCGGCGGCGTCGGCACCGAGAACACGCGCACCCCCGCAGGCACCGCCGCAGCGACCGTCGGCCAGAGATCGGCATGCACGATGAGCGCCCTGGCGCCGGAATCGCGCAAGATGTAAGCGGTCTCCTCGGCGGTGAAATGCCAGTTGATCGGCGTCGCATAGGCGCCGCAGAGGCCCGCCGCCATGGTCGCCTCGAAGAAGGCGAAGTCGTTGCGGAGCATCAGCGCCACCGCACCGCCATCGCCGATGCCGAGCGCGCGAAAGCCGCCGGCGGCCTGCACCACCCGGGCCATCAGCGCTTCGTGCGTAAGCTCGCGCTCACCGGAAATCAGTCGCGACACGACCCGCCCTCCCCGTCCCCGCTCACCCGCCGGCGGCGCGCAAGGCGGCGGACGGGGCGTCATAGCGGACGGCATCGAGCGCCGCCAGCGCCTGATCGTATTCGCGCTTGAGGCGTTCGACCAGTTCCGCCACTGCGGGCACGTCGTGCATGCTGCCGACACCCTGGCCCGCACCCCAGATGTCGCGCCAGGCCTTCTGCTTCATGTTGCCGCCGGAGCCGAAATTCATCTTGCTCTTGTCGGCGGTCGGCAGGTTGTCCGGATCGAGGCCGGCGGCGATGACGCTCTTCTTCAGGTAGTTGCCGTGCACGCCGGTGAAGAGCGGCGTATAGACGATATCGCCGCCGGCGGAATCGACGATCATGTTCTTATAGCCTTCCACCGCATGGGCTTCGCGGGTGGCGACGAAGCGGGTGCCCATGTAGGGGACGTCGGCGCCGAGGGCCTGCGCCGCCAGGATGGCATGGCCGGTGGCGATGGCGCCGGACAGCGCGATGGTGCCGCCGAAGAAGCGGCGCACTTCCGGCAGAAGCGCGAAGGGGCTCAGCATGCCGGCATGGCCGCCGGCGCCGGCGCAGACCAGGATCAGGCCATCGACCCCCTGCTCGACCGCCTTCTCCGCGTGGCGCACGCTGATCACGTCGTGCAGCACCGCGCCGCCGTAGGAATGCGCCGCCTGCACCACCTCGGCCGGCGGGCGCAGGCTGGTGATCATGATCGGCACCTGATGGCGCACGCAGACCTCGACGTCGTGATCGAGCCGGTCGTTGGAGGCATGCACGATCTGGTTGACCGCAAAGGGCGCCACCCTGGCGGTCGGGTGCGCTTTCTGATAAGCGGCCAGCTCGGTCTTGATCTTGACGATCCACTCCTCGAGCAGCTCCTTCGGCCGTGCGTTGAGCGCCGGGAAGGCACCGACGATGCCGGCCTTGCATTGCGCGATCACCAGGTCGGGCACCGAGACGATGAAGAGCGGCGCGCCGATCACCGGCAAGGTGAGATGGCCCTGCATGGAGGCGGGAAGCGGCATGGAAAGTCTCCTGGAAGGTGAATACAGAGCTGGGCCGGCGGCTAGGCCGCCGGCCGCCAGTTGCCGTGGAAACCGAAGGGAACCCGATGCGAGAGCTGTACCGTGGCGACAGGACCCTCGGCAAGTGCTTCGGCCTCGAACACCAGGAGGTCGCTGCGATGCTCGGTGCCGCGATAGACCGTGGCCAGCAGCCAGCCGTCGCCTTCTGCCGCGTCCGCCCGGCGCGGCACGAAGATCGGCTCGCCGGCAACGTCGCCCGCCGGTAGCGCATAGAGCCTGCGCTGGCCGGTTTTGGCATCGAAGTGCGCCAGGCTGTCATAGCGCACGTCAGGCTTGTCTTCGCGCCGTGCAGCGTAGTAGCCGTGGCGATAGGGCAGGCCGGCGAAGCGCTCGTCGAAGCGTGGGAACTCGCCGGGGATGTCGTCGAGATACTCGCGTTTGATGGTGTTGCTGTTGCCGGCGAGGTCGAAGGTCCAGCGGCAGAGCCGCGCCCGCGCCTTGCTCTGGTCGCCGGGCGTGCCGTCCGGCTTTGGAAACAGCGGCGCCGCCTCGTATTGCATGACGTCGGCGATGATCCTGTCGCCCTCCTCCCACATGTTCATGGGATGGAAGACATAGCAGGCATCGGTGGTGAACCAGCGCATGTCGGCCGTCTTGCTGTCGCGGCGCATGACGCCGACATGGCTGCCCTTCTCCGGTTCCCAGGCATAGGGCGGCAAACCTTTCATCGCTCGCTCCAGGCTGCCGGTGAGCGGCAGGATCGGGAACAGCGCATGGTTCCGCGTCACCAGGAAGTCATGCACCATGCTGGCGAATGGCGCCTTGAAGGCCTCGAGCCGCGTCACCTTCCCCTGCTTGTCGACGACGCCGTAGAGCATGTCGGGGGTGAAGGGGCCGGCGGCGGCATAGGCGAAGAACACCATCTCGCCGGTTTCCGGATCGATTTTGGGATGCGCGGTGAAGCGCCGCTCTATCTTGCCGTCGAGCGACTGGTAGCCGCGCGGCGCCAGGCTCTCGGGATCGAGCTCGAAGGGCTGATGCGCCTCCTCCAGCGCCAGGAGCCTGCCGCCGTGCCAGACGATGTTGGTGTTGGCGAGGCCGGAATCCTTGCCGACCACCGCGGGATCGCTGGTCATGGGATTGCCCATGCTGCCGAACAGCGCCTTGCCGGCGGCATGCTCCAGTTGCCATTTCGGCGTGCGCACCCAGCGGTTGCGATAGGCGACCTTGCCATCGGCGATGCGGAAGGCGTGGATCATGCCGTCGCCGCCGAACCAGTGGTAGTTGCCGTCGCGCGGCGCGAATTGCGGGTTCGGCCCGTTGCGATAGAGTGTGCCGGCCAGTGTCTTGGGAATTTCGCCGATGACCGGCAGGTCGGGTGCGTCGCATTCCATCAGGATCGGCGCGAAATTGCCGGAGAGATAGGGATGTTGCGGGAACGGCTGGCTCATCGGGCGGCCTTTCTCTGCGGTCTGGCGGTGACGGCGGCATCGGCCTGCGGCGCGGCGCCGCGGGCGAACAGACGGTTCATGGTGTCGTGCAGCAATTTGAAATCGGGCGCGCCGCCGAGCTTGCCGGCAAGCTGCAGCACCACCAGGCCATGCAGCGCGGCCCAGTAGACATAGCCGAGCACTTCGGGATCGCCGGCCTGGATGCCCTCGGCGACCAGCGCTTTGACATGCGCCTGCATGGTGAGCCGCGCTCGCGCCGTGGCGCGGGCCAGCTCGGGGTAGCGCGCCTCGCCGGGCTGGGTCAGGTCGAACATCAGCCGGTAGGCATTGGGTTCGGCGAAGGCGAAGCGCACATAGGCCTCGCCGACCGCGCGCGACTGCGCCCGGGCATCGCCCTTCACCCGACGTGCCGCCTCCAGCGCCGCGGCGAAGCGGTCGAAGGCGGCGGCACGCACCGCCGCCAGGATGGCGTCCTTGTCGGCGAAATAGCGGTAGGGCGTGGTGGCGCTGCAGCCCAGTTCCTGCGCCAACTGCCGCATGCTGACGCCGTCGGCGCCGCGCTCGGCGAAACGCCGCTCGGCCACCTCGCACAGGCGCTGGCGGAACTCGGCGACATCCGAATCGGACAGATTGCGCGGCACGGCATGCTCTCTGCGATTTCGTAAACAGTGTAAATTAACACTGTAAAATTATGCAAGCGGAATCTTTGCCGTTGCCCTGCCGCGGGCCGGACGCGATGGTGGGCCATGGCTATCGCCTGTCTGCATACGGCCGAGAGCAACGTCGCCGTCTTCGATGCCGCGGCGGCAGCGCTCGGAGCAAATCTCACACACCTGGTCCGTGCCGACCTGCTGCAAGCGGCCGAGGCCGCCGGCGGGATGACGCCGGCGGTCGCGGCGAGGACGGCCGCCCTGCTTCATCGCCTCGCCGAGGATGCCGATGCAGTGCTGCTGACCTGCTCGACCCTCGGCC
>DATKQA010000271.1:0-3154 GCA_035523835.1 Candidatus Sulfotelmatobacter sp. | reverse complement strand
CGGCGCGGTCCCGCCTTGATCGAGATCAATCCGGCCGTTTCGCCTGCGAATGGGACCAGATCGCCGCTGCTGCACGCCCGCAAATGCGGGCAGCCCTGCTCTGGACGGCGCCGTCGTGTTCCGATTCTGCCCCTCGCCCGGTCTGTCGAACAGTGCCCGGCATACGGTGATCCTGCCATTCGAGCGCCCGCGGGCGCACGATGGGGTCCTGCGTGGACCCGGCTGATACGATCCACATCGTCGACGACGACGACGCGATCCGCGACTCCCTGCGCGTTCTTCTCGAAGCGGCGGGATTTCACGTGCGTACCCATGCCGATCCGGCCGAGTTTCTCGGTGCCGCGCCCGGCTGTTCCGGCTGCGTGTTGACTGACCTGCGCATGCCGGGGATGGACGGGCTCGAACTGCAGCAGCGTCTCGCCGAGCGCCGTATCGACCTGCCGGTCATCGTCATGACCGGACAGGGCGACATCCCGCTCGCGGTGCGGGCGATGAAGGCCGGCGCGGTCGACTTCCTGGAAAAGCCGTTCGGTGACGAGGCGCTGCTCGACGCCGTGCGCCGGGCCGTGGCGGAGAGCCACCGCCGGCAGGACCGCGACGCCGCCGCCGGCCGTGCGCGGAAGCGCCTGGCGGCGCTGACGCCGCGGGAGCGCGAAGTGCTCGACCTGCTGGCCGCCGGGCTTTCGACCAAGGCGATCGGCCAGCGGCTCGGCGCCAGTCCGCGCACCATCGAGGTGCATCGGGCGCGGGTGTTCGAAAAGCTCGATGCCGAGAGCCTGCCCGATCTGGTCCGGCTGGTACTGACCGCCGATCCGGGTGCGGCCGGCGGCTGAGAGCGACGCGATCAGGCGCTGCCGAGCAGCCGGCCGATCGCCAGCGCCGCCAGCAGTGCCGCGTTCAGCGTCAGCAGCGCCGGTGAGACGCGACCGAGCACGCCTTGCCAGCGCCCCAGCGCCGCCTGGCCGGCGACGCCCACCACCATGAGGCTGGCGGCGGTGCCGGTGCCGAAGGCCAGCATGTCGAGCGCCCCGCCGACCGGTCCCGCGCTCGCCCCGGCCACGGCAAGCGCGCCGTAGAGGAAGCCGCAGGGCAGGAAGCCCAGCGCCAGTCCGAGCCGATAGCCGCCGATCGGCCGCCGCAGGCGGCACGCCGCGAGGCAGCGCAGCGCGGTCGGCGCGCCGCGCCCGCGCCCGGCGGGCAGCCCGATCGCCGGCACCGCCCGCCGCAACCCCTGGGCCAGGAACAGCAGCGCCGCCGCCAGCAGCAGCAGGCCCGACAGGCGTCCGAGCCAGGGCAGCCGGGCGAGCGCGTCGCCGGCCAGCGCGGCCAGCGCGCCGAGTGCCGCATAGGTGGTCAGGCGGCCGAGATGGTAGGGCAGCAGCAGCCCGGCGCGGAGCCGATGCGCCTCGGACAGCCGCTTCGCCGGGATCGCCGCCATCCGATCGGCCACCTGGCCGAGCACGAACGGCCCGCACATCGGCGCACAGTGCAGCACGCTGCCCGCCGCGCCGGCGACCAGCAGCCCCGCCCAGACGGCGCCGCCCGACAGCGATGCCGCCGGGTCACACAGCCGGCCGAGCAGAAGCGCGGGTTCTGGCATCCGGGGAACAATAGCGCCGCCTGATCACGAGGCGTTGACCTAGATCAATTCCGCGGCATCGCCTCGCTGGCATGCTCCGCCCCTTGGGCACCCGCGGCTTCGGCACGCCAGCCGGAGACGGTGGCCGCAGAGGGGGTGGGATGGAAATCGAGACATCCGACATGGTGGTCGGGGCGATGATGGTCGCGCTCGGACTCCTCGGCCTGGTCATGGCCTCGCGCGCGATCGACGAAGAGATCTTCATCTTCGGCCTGTCGCTGGCGGGCTTCGCCGTGGTGTTCGTCATGGGCCAGATCCGCCGCCATTTCGACCGCGCGGACGCGGCGCGCGCGCGGAGCCGGGAGCATGTCTGATCTGGCGCTCGCAGGCCCTGCCACCGCCGCACCGCCCATCCCCGCGGCGGTCGAGTACAACGAGGCAGTCGTCCAGAAATTCGTCATCGCCGCGGTGTTCTGGTCGATCGTCGCCTTCCTGGTCGGCGTCTACATCGCCTCCGAGCTTGCCTGGCCGGCGCTCAACTTCGGTCTGCCCTGGCTGAATTTCGGCCGGCTGCGGCCGGTGCACACCTCGGCCGCGATCTTCGCCTTCGGCGGCTCGGCGCTGCTCGGCACCTCCTTTCATGTCGTGCAGCGCACCTGCCGCGCGCGCCTGTTCGGCGGCGAGGCGCTCGCCGATTTCGTCTTCTGGAGCTACCAGTTCTTCATCGTCATGGCGGCGCTGAGCTACGTCATGGGATTCAGCAAAAGCCGCGAGTACGCTGAGCCCGAATGGCATCTCGACCTGTGGCTGACGCTGGTCTGGGTGCTCTACGCCGCGATCTTCATCGGCACGCTAGTGAAGCGGCAGGAGCCGCACATCTACGTCGCCAACTGGTTCTATCTCGCCTTCATCCTGACCATCGCCGTGCTGCACATCGGCAACAATCTCGGGGTGCCGGTCTCCTGGTTCGGCGCCAAGAGCTACTCGCTGTTCTCCGGCGCGCAGGACGCACTGATCCAGTGGTGGTACGGCCATAACGCCGTCGGCTTCTTCCTCACCGCCGGCTTCCTCGGCATGATGTACTACTACATCCCGAAGGCGGCGGGACGGCCGGTCTACTCCTACCGGCTGTCGATCATCCATTTCTGGGCGCTGATCTTCATCTACATCTGGGCCGGCCCGCATCACCTGCACTGGACGGCGCTGCCGGACTGGGCACAGACGCTCGGCATGGCGTTTTCCATCATGCTGTGGATGCCCTCCTGGGGCGGCATGATCAACGGGCTGATGACGCTGTCCGGCGCCTGGGACAAGCTGCGTACCGATCCCGGCCTGCGCTTCTCCGTCACCGCCGTCGGCTTCTACGGCATGGCGACCTTCGAGGGGCCGGTGATGTCGGTGCGCCAGGTCAACGCGCTCAGCCACTACACCGACTGGACCATCGGGCACGTGCACTCGGGCGCCCTCGGCTGGGTCGCCTTCGTCTCGTTCGGGGCGCTTTACTGCATGATCCCGTGGCTGTGGAACAAGCGCGCGATGTACTCGCTGCGCCTCGTCAGCTGGCACTTCTGGATC
>DATKQA010000270.1:0-2087 GCA_035523835.1 Candidatus Sulfotelmatobacter sp. | reverse complement strand
GAATAGAACCGGCCTATTTCACCGACGAGAAGCTGGTCGGCTGCAGGATGGTATTGGCGAGCGAGGCTACGATCGGCCCGTCGCGCTCCGTCTCGGCCCGCTTGGCGATCCACTCGGGGTCGTTGGCGAAGGCGTTCCACTTCTTTTCGCGCTCGGCCAGCGACTCCCACTGCAGCAGGTAGTAGAGGTCCTGGTTCGATTCGCCGATCACCGTGGTCCAGAAGCCGGCCTGGCGGATGCCGTGCTTCTGCCAGAGCGCGAGCGTGATCGTGTCGAAGCGCTTGAGCAGCGCCGGCAGCCGGCCGGGCACGCAATGATACACGCGAAGCTCGTAGAGCATGTTGGCTTCCTTCCCGGAAATGTCGCGACCCAGGATCATAGCGCCGGGCAGGCCGATTGCCAGATCAGAAGCGCCGCAGCAGCGCCCGGCTGAACAGGCGCCACTGTTTCAACGGGCCGGAGACCTGCAGGCCGGGGCGGGTCGGATCGTAGCCGGCACGGCGCAGCCGGCGGAGATAGAGATCGGCGAGGCTTGCGGGCAACAGCGCCGGCAGGGCCTCGCGCGCCACGCGCCGGCGACGCGCCTGGCGCAGATGCTCGGCTGCGCGCGCGGCCACGGCGCCGACGACGCGATGCACCGCCGCGGACTTGCGGCCATGAATCACGTCCTCCGCCGTCGCGGCCTCCGCCGCCAGCAGGTCTGCCGGCAGGTGCACGCGCCGCAGGCCGGCGTGAAACGGCAGGCCGCGGAGCAGGCCGACCAGCGCCCAGCCCATGGCGACCGAGCGCGCCGCCGCCGTGCTCTCGGCATCGTGCACGCCGAGCACGGAAAGACACAGGAGCGCGAGCGAGGCCGAGGTGGCATCGGCATAGGCCTCGAGCGCGGCGAGGTCCGCCGGCGGCGCCTCGTAGAGGTCCTGCGCGCGGGCATCGATCAGCCGCTCGAAGGGAGCGCGGGCCAGGTCATGGCGGGCGACGGCAAGGGCAAGCTCCTGCGCCACCGGCTGCTGCCGCGGCCTGCCGTCGAAGACGCCGGCGATGGTTTCGCGCCACCATTGCAGGCGGATCTCGCCCAGCATGGCCTCGCTGACCTGCTCGCGCGTGCGGGCCACTTCCTGATTGAAAGCCAGCAAGCTCACCATGCCGCGGCGCGCCGCCGCCGTCGCGAACAAGGCCGCCAGCCACCGGTCATGGTCGAAGCGCCGCGCCTGGTCGGCGCAGAAGGCCGCATCCGCCGAGGGGTCCGCCATTTTTTGCCGCCTAGACTTCGCTCCGCATCGCTAGATCAATGGGTTCATGATCTTGTCACTACAATACTTTGTGGTATTATTGCCGTCGTAAAGAATCATTTGCCGGCCTGACAATAAGGCTTTTTAGGGGGAGCCAAACGCCAATGAAAAATCCGTTGGATTCACTGCACAAAACGCTCGCGATCGGCTTGGTCGTCGCCATCATCCTGGCGCTCATCTTCCACCGGGCCTTGTTCGGCGAGGAAGGCTATTGGGCCGGCGTGCTGCGCTGGCTGCATGTGTTCTTCGGCATTCTTTGGATCGGCCTGCTCTATTACTTCAACTTCGTGCAGACGCCGAGCATGCCGAAAATACCCGACGACCAGAAGCCGGCGATCACGAAGTTCATCGCGCCGAGCGCGCTGTTCTTCTTCCGCTGGGCGGCGATGCTCACCATAATCTTCGGCCTGCTGCTGGCCGGTATCAACCACTACATCGTCGAGGCGCTGACCTTGCAGGCCGGCAGCCGGGTGATCGGCGTCGGCATGTGGCTCGGCATAATCATGTGGTTCAACGTCTGGTTCCTGATCTGGCCGAACCAGAAGAAGGTGCTCGGCATCGTCGAGGCCAGCGCCGACGAGAAGAAGCGCGGCGGCCGCGTCGCCGCGCTGGCCTCGCGCACCAACACGCTGCTGTCGATCCCCATGCTCTATTGCATGATCGGCCAGTCGCACATGGGCACGATGTAGTCTCGTCGTAACATATTGATCACAACGCCGGGGCCTTTTGGCCCCGGTTTTTTCTTGCCAGCGCCGCGCCGCCGTCCCATATCGAAGGTGCCCGGCGGTACAGGCTTTG
>DATKQA010000269.1:0-2226 GCA_035523835.1 Candidatus Sulfotelmatobacter sp. | reverse complement strand
GTGTTCACCACCAGCGCGGCAACGGCGTCGCCGCGGTTGAGCACCAGGCGGCGCACGGGGCCGCTCGTGCGGCCGTCGAATTTTTCGAAGCGGATAAAAACTTCGTCGATGCGGAAGAAGTCGTCGAGCAGGCGGCGGGTGCGTTCGATGTCGACTTTCATTTCGTGACCGTCGCGGCCCGCAGGCGCGCGGCCGAACGGCGCTCGCCGGCGATGGCCATGATCGAGGTCGCCAGCATGAAGATGACGGTGACGCCGAACAGCCAGCGCGGCTCGCCGTGGTCGATGATCCAGCCGAACAGCATCGGGCCGATCGCGCCGCCGATGTTGAAGCCGGTGGTGACGATGCCGAAGACGCGGCCCTCGGCGCCGGGCGGGCAGGCGGCGCGCACGAGCATGTCGCGCGAGGGCATGATGAGGCCGTACATCAGGCCGGCGGCGCCCATGGCGGCGACCAGCAGGATCGGGTGCAGGGGGACGGCGCCGACCAGCAGGATGAAGGCGGCGGTGAGGCCGAAGCCGCCGGCCGCGACCTCGCCATGGCGGCGGGTGCGGTCGGCGATGTATCCGCCGCCGAGGACGCCGAACGCGCTGCCGGCCATCCAGGCGGTGAGGGCCGCGTTGGCGGCCGTGAGCGTCTGGCCAAAGCCGACGTTCAGTGCGACGACGGAGAAGCCGGAAATGCCGCTGCCGGAGAGGCTCAGCATGGCAAAGAAGACCAGGAGGCCGAACACGGCCGGCGTGAACAGCGAGCGGCCGTCGCGGGCGCGTGGCTTCGGGCGCGCGGGGGCCGCTGCTTTGTTCTCGCGCACGAGGAGGAACAGGAGCGCGGCGATGGGTCCGAGCGCGCCGGCGACGATCAGCGCGGCGCGCAGTCCGGCGGTCGCGGCGACGAGCGTTAGCGTGCCCGGCGCGATGGCGCCGCCGATATAGCCGGCGAAAGTGTGGATCGAGAACGCACGTCCCATGCGTGTCTCGCCGATGCCCGCAGAGAGGATGGCGTAGTCGGAGGGGTGGTAGACGGCGTTGGCGGCGCCGCCAACCGCGGCCATCGCCAGCAGCCACGGATAGGTGGGCATGAGGCCGAGGGCGATGTAGCTGGCGCCGCCGGCGAGCAGTCCGCCGACCAGCACGCGGCGCGGGCCGTGGCGGTCGACCGCGAAGCCCATCGGCGTCTGCACGAGGACGGTGACGACATTGTAGACGGTCAGCGCGAGGCCGAGTTCCACGAAGCCCACGCCGAGCCGGGGGGCGAGCAGGACGAACAGGGGCGGCAGCACGATCTGGTGGAAATGGCTGACGGAGTGCGCGATCGCGACGATGGTCAGCGTGCGCGCCTCGGCGCGGGGGCGGGTCGTGGCGGACATGCGGCTTAATCTAGACTCCCCTGGCGATCATTGCACCCGGTGCAGCAGGGGGCGGCCGTCGGCGAGGCGATGGCAGTTCTCGGCGGCGAGGGAAAAGCTCCGGTCGAATGTCTCGCGCGTGAGCCAGGCGACGTGGGGGGCGATCACGACGTTTGGGAGGCGGAATATTTCCTCCCGATGATCCGGTGGTTCGTGCGCGAATACATCGAGGCCGGCTGCGCCGAGGCGGCCGGACCGGAGCGCCGCGGCCAGTGCGGCCTGATCAACGAGGCCGCCACGTGCGGTGTTGATCAGGATGGCGCCCGGCTGCATGCGCGCGAGCGCGGCGGCGTCGATCAGGCGCTCGGTCGCGGGGGTCAGCGGCAGGTGCAGGGAAACGATGTCGGCTTCCGCGAGCAGATCGTCGAGCGGGCGGGGCTCGCCGATCGCGTCGGGTTTCGGCGAGCGGGCGGTGTAGAGGAGGCGGCACCCCATCGCGGTGAGCATCGGCGCGAGCAGGCGGGGGATGGCGCCGTAGCCGATCAGGCCGACCGTGCGGCCGCCGAGTTCGCCGAGCTGGTCCTGCACGGCCGGATCGGCAGCCCAGGTGCCGGCGCGCAGTTCGGCGTCGAAGCGCGGGAGGCGCCGCAGCGAAGCGAGCATGAGCAGGAGGGTCATTTCGGCGACGGCGCGGGCGTTCGTGCCGGGGAGGTTGCAGACGGCGATGCCACGTTCCTGTGCCGCCGCGAGGTCGATCGTGTTCACGCCGGTGCCGATCTTCTGGATCAGCCGCAGCTTCGGCGCGCCGGCGATGATGGCGGCGGTGCAGGGCTGGAGCACGTGCCACAGCACCTCGGCGTCGCGCATGGCGGCGGCAAAGG
>DATKQA010000268.1:0-3979 GCA_035523835.1 Candidatus Sulfotelmatobacter sp. | reverse complement strand
CCGTTGCCCGACTGCTTGAAGCCGCCGAACGGCGCCGCGAAATCCGGCCCGGCGCCGTTCAGGTGCACGTTGCCGGTGCGCAGTTGCGCCGCCACCTTGCGGGCATGGTTGATGTCGCCCGACTGCACGTAGCCGGAGAGGCCGTAGACCGTGTCGTTGGCGAGCGACACCACCTGCTCCTCGGTCTCGTAGGGCAGGATGGACAGCACCGGCCCGAAAATCTCCTCGCGGGCGATGGTCATGTCGGGACGCACATTGGCGAACACGGTCGGCCGCACATAGTAGCCGCGGTTGAGCCCGTCGGGCCGGCCGAGACCGCCGGTCACCAGCGTCGCGCCTTCCTTGATGCCGGCTTCGATCAGTTTCTGGATCTTGTCGTACTGCAACTGGCTGACCACCGGGCCGATGGTGGTGTCCTTGGCCTGGGGATCGCCGACCTTGACCGCTTCCGCCGCCGCCTTGGCGATGGCGACGGCCTGCTCCTGCTGGCCGCTCTGCACGAACATGCGGGTCGGCGCGTTGCACGATTGGCCGGAGTTGTTGAAGCACTGCTGCACGCCGCCGCCGACCGCCTTCTTCAGGTCGGCGTCCGGCAGGACGATGTTGGCCGACTTGCCGCCGAGCTCCTGGTGCACGCGCTTGACCGTGTCGGCGGCCGCCTTGGCGACCAGGATGCCGGCGCGGGTCGAGCCGGTGAAGGACACCATGTCCACGTCGGGATGCGAGGCGATGCGCTGGCCGACCGTGGCGCCGTCGCCGTTCACCAGGTTGAACACGCCCTTCGGCACGCCGGCGGCATGCAGCACCTCGGCGAACAGGATGGCATTGAGCGGCGCGATCTCGCTCGGCTTCAGCACCATGGTGCAGCCGGCGGCCAAGGCCGGCGCCACCTTGCACATGATCTGGTTGATCGGCCAGTTCCACGGCGTGATGAAGCCGCAGACGCCGACCGGCTCGCGGCTGATCAGGGTGGTGCCGCGCACGCTTTCGAATTCGTAGCCCTTCAGCACGTTGATGATCTGCATGAGATGGGCGACGCCGGTCGCCGCCTGGGCCCGGGTGGCAAGCCAGGCGGGGGCGCCCATCTCGCTCGAGATCGCCGCCGCGATCTCGGCATAGCGCGCCTTGTAGGCCTCGACGATCTTCTCCAGCAGCGCGACGCGCTCCTCCTTGCTGGTGCGCGAATAGGCCGGGAAGGCCGCCTTGGCCGCCGCCACGGCGCGATCCACGTCGGCGGCGCTGCCGAGGCTGATCTGCGTGATCGGCTCCTCGGTCGCCGGATTGATGACGTCGAAGGGATGCGGCGCGATCGGATCGACCCAGGCGCCGTTGATATAGAACTTCTTGTTGTTGTCGCTCATTCGGTCTCTCCCTTGGCAAAAGTGGCTGGCGGCGAAACGACGGTTCGGGCGCCAATCTATCGGCGATCGTGGGATCGCGTCAAAGGGTTGGACGAAGCGCGGCAAAGCCCTGCAAATCCAGGGCTCTACCGCCGTCGTTCGCTACCGTACAATATAGCGCGGCCGGGCCGTCCGTCAGGCCGGCCGGACCAGGGCGTGGCGCTTCTTGCCGGCGGAAAGCTTGGCGGCGCCGTCCTGCAGGTCGGCGGCGGCGACGAGCCGGCTCTCCTCGCGCACCACGGCGTCGTTCAGCCTGATGCCGCCGCCGCGGATCAGCCGCCTGGCCTCGCCGTTGGAGGCGGCGAAGCCGGCCTGCACGATCAGCTCGATGACGGGAACGCCGGCGGCGAGCCGGGCGGCGGCGACCGGCACCGCCGGCAGGTGCTCGGCGGCGGCGCCCTGCTCGAAAGTCTGGCGCGCGGTTTCCGCCGCCTCGGCCGCCGCCGCCTCGCCGTGGCAGAGCGCGGTGGCGCGGGTGGCGAGAATCTTCTTGGCCTCGTTCAGTTCCTGGCCCTGCAGCGCCTCGAGCCTGATGATCTCGGCGAGCGGCAGGATGGTGAACAGGCGGAGGAAGCGGCCGACGTCGGCGTCTTCGGTGTTGCGCCAGAATTGCCAGTAGTCGTAGGGCGAGAGCGCGTCGGCATTGAGCCAGACGGCACCCTTCTCGGTCTTGCCCATCTTGCCGCCCGAGGCGGTGGTGATGAGCGGCGTGGTGATGCCGTAGAGCGGGCCGCGTTCGAGGCGGCGCGCCAACTCGATGCCGTTGACGATGTTGCCCCACTGGTCGGAGCCGCCGAGCTGCAGCACGCAGCCGTAGCGCCGCTGCAGCTCGACGAAGTCGTAGGCCTGCAGGATCATGTAGTTGAATTCGAGGAAGCTCAGCGACTGCTCGCGCTCGAGGCGCAGCTTCACGCTGTCGAAGCTCAGCATGCGGTTGACCGAGAAATGCTGGCCGTAGTCGCGCAGGAAGGCGATGTAGTGCAGCTTGTCGAGCCAGTCGGCGTTGTTGGCCATGAGCGCATCGCCCGGGCCATCGCCGAAGCGCAGGAACTGGCCGAAGACGCGCTTGATGCCGGCCATGTTGCGGGCGATGTCCGCCTCGCTCAGGAGCTTGCGCGCCTCGTCCTTGAACGAGGGATCGCCGATCTTGCTGGTGCCGCCGCCCATCAGGGCGATCGGTCGATGGCCGGTCTGCTGCAGCCAGTAGAGCAGCATGATCTGCACCAGACTGCCGATGTGCAGGCTCGGCGCCGTGCAGTCGAAGCCGATATAGGCCGTGATTGCTCCCTTGGCGGCGAGCGCATCGAGGCCCTCGAGGTCGGTGCATTGATGCACGAAGCCGCGCTCGCCGAGCACGCGGAGCAGATCGGAACGGGGTGCGGCCATCGCAAATACCGGCTGGTGCGAAAGAGGGCGGTGATGTAGCACAAAGGCCCGGTAGCGGAAAGAGGAGGGGCCGGTGCAACGGCTGGCGCTCGGGCTGATGAGCGGGACGTCGCTCGACGGGATCGATGCGGCCCTGGTCGAGACCGACGGCCGCACCGTGGCGCGGCTCGGCGCCTGGGCGACGCGCCCCTATGATGCGCGCCTGCGCGAACAGCTCCGCTCGGTGCTGGGCGGGCGGGGCGATGTCGGCGCCGCCGAACGGGCGCTCACCGAAGCGCATGCGGCGGCGGTCGCCGGCCTGCTCGCCGAGGCAGGCGTCGCGCCCGCCGATGTGGCGGTCATCGGCTTCCATGGCCATACCGTGCTGCATCAGCCGGAACGGCGGCGGACCTGGCAGATCGGCGACGGCGCCCTCCTGGCGCGGCTGACCGAGCGGCCCGTGGTCAACGACTTCCGCAGCAGCGACGTCGCCGCCGGCGGCCAGGGCGCGCCCCTGGTGCCGCTCTACCACGCGGCGCTGGCGAGCGAGCTCGAGCGGCCGCTTGCCGTGCTCAACCTCGGCGGCGTCGCCAACGTCACCTTCATCGGCGAGGACGGTGGCCTGCTCGCCTTCGACACCGGCCCCGGCAATGCGCCGATCGACGATTGGCTGCGGCGCCATCGCGGCCAGGCGATGGACGCGGGCGGCGCGCTGGCGCGCGCGGGCCGCATCGATGCGGCGCGGGTCGATGCCGCGCTGGCCCATGTCTATTTCGACCGGGCGCCGCCGAAGTCGCTCGACCGCGACGATTTCACCGCCGCCATGGCCGGCGATCTCGCCGCGGCCGACGGCGCCGCCACCCTGACCGAGATCGCCGCCCGCGCCGCCGCCGCCGCCGTCAGGCATTTCCCGGCGCCGCCGCGGCGCTGGCTGGTCACCGGCGGCGGCCGGCACAATGCGGCGTTGATGGCCGCCCTGGCGCGCAACCTCGACGCGACGGTCGAGCCGGTCGAGGCGGTCGGTTGGCGCGGCGACGCGCTCGAGGCGGAGGCCTTCGCTTTTCTCGCCGTCCGCTCGCTCGCCGGGCTGCCGCTGAGCCTGCCGTCAACAACGGGCGTGCCGCAGCCGGTTTTGGGTGGCAAACTCTGGCGGCCCTAGGCCCGCCTGCCGATCGACAGGAGCGAATTCGTCGCGATGACCCGACTGCTGCCCC
>DATKQA010000267.1:0-2707 GCA_035523835.1 Candidatus Sulfotelmatobacter sp. | reverse complement strand
GCATGTAGGCGATTTCGTTCACACCACCCGCCGCCTGCTCGGAAAAGTCGCCGCCGTCATTGCCGTAGACGAAGTTGCCGCCGACGGTGAACCCCGCATAGGTCAGCGTGGCGCCGAACTGGCCAAACGAGTAGCCGATGTAACGAGCGCCCCCCGCTGCCGGCACGCCGTTATAGTTGACCGTCTGGGATGCGAGGTAACCGCCGCCGAGTTGCATACCGACCGGGCCGAAGGTGCCGGTATAGGTGGCGCCGATATCGACCATGTTCCGGTAGCGGGCGGTGACGCCAGCGACCGGGGCCGCGGAGGTGCTGTTACAGGCCAACTCGGCCGCCGAGCAGTTGCCGTTCCAGAGGTTGTTGCTGTTCGGCGCGAAGGAGGCGCCGAACTGGAAGCCGGAAAAGACCGGCGAGAGATAGACGACACGGTCGGCGGTGTAATAGGCGCCGACGTCGGAGAACGGATAGACCGCGATGGCCGAGCTCGGGATGAAGTCTTCCACGTCGCCGTTCCACGCGCCGTCGTTGAAGCCTTCGAAGGTGCCGGTCTGGAAGAGGGACATAATGCCGTCACCCATGCCGAACCTCAGGGTCCCGACATCCGGGGTGCCGACATAGCCGTAGGCGCGCCGCCAATAGAGCGTTTCGGCGCTGCTCGTGGAACCCGGGCTGGTGCCGGCATGCCCGCCGCCCCCGCCGCTGCCGGGCATACGGATTTCGGCGGCGACGCCGTATTGCAGCCCATTGGCGGCGACCGCGTCAAAGCCCGGATAGAGACGGATATAGCCCTGGAACTGATACGGATCGCTCTTGAAGCCGCCCAGATTGTCGGCCGAGGAGCCTTCCACGCCCGCATACCAGTTCAAGCGGCCGTTGAGGTGGACGACGAAGCTGTTGGGCGCTGCCATGCCGGAGGCAGGAATATTCATGACGCTCGAGGGCGGAGCACCCAAGCTGCCCATGCCGGTGTATGACGTGTTCGCTGGCGGCTTCGGCATGGCCGGCGCCGGCATGGTCTGGGCATAGGCCCCGCCCGCAAGAGCCGCGGTGGCGCCAAATGCGGCCGCCGCGCCGAGTAATAGTTTGCGCATCCAGATCCCTCCTCACGTCGGCCGGTTTCCCGGCATGGTTCGCTGCCGTCGACACCGGCTATTCCCGGAAGGCAAAAACCCCCGGCCGTCCGGGCTCGTCGAAGTGGCGGGACTATGGACGCTGCCCCCGAACGGCGGCAACCGCAGCCTCGCCTCTGCCATGGCATTTCCGAAACACTGTGGCTGCGATGCAACATTTCTCACATCAACGCGCCAATCGCGCCGGCCGCGACTGCTTTGGACAAAGCCCGGATCCGTCGCCCGCTCACACCGCCGAGGCCGGCGACCGGGATAGGGACGGCGCGGGCGAGCCGGTTCCAGCGAAGCGGGCCGAGCGGGCGCGCGCCGGGATGGCTCGCGGTGGCGAAGGCAGGGCCGAGGAAGATCAGATCGACCCGGGCGCGTGCAGCGCGCACGAGCTCCACCCGATCGTGCGCCGAGGCGGTGAGCAGGCCCGGGCGCCGGCGGACCACAGACAGCCGGCCACGGCGGAGATGAAGGCCGGCGCCGAGCGCGGCAGCGAGACGCGGATCGCCCGCGACCACCAGAGCAAGGCGCCGGGCGCGGCAGAGGCGGGCAAGATCGCGAGCGAGCGCCCGCCGCTCCGCCGCGCCGTCATGGCGCAGCACGACAGCGGCGAGCCCGACGGGCAGGCGAGCAACGGCGGCGCGCGGGTCGGGAAGGCGGGCTTCGTCGGTGAAGAACCAGAGCGGGGGAAGAGTCGCACCGCGCGCCTTGACCGCGTGCGCCCAGGCGATGAGCTTGGGATCCATGCCCGCCGAAACTCCAGAACTCCTCGCCATCCTTAAGGCGACCATCGCCGAGAATCTCGCCCGGGTGCAGGCGCGTATCCGTGCCGCGTGCCTCGCCGCCGGCCGACGAGCGGAGGATGTCACGCTCGTCGCGGTCTCGAAAACCCAAGGCGTGGACGCAGTGCGGGCCGCGCTTGCCGCCGGGCAGCTTCATTTCGGGGAAAACCGGGTGCAGGAGGCGGCGGACAAGTTTTCCACGCTCAAGGAGACCCACCCCCAATTACGGCTGCACCTGATCGGCGGGCTGCAGACCAACAAGGCACGGCTCGCGGTCCGGCTTGGCGATGTCATCGAGAGCCTCGACAGGCCGAAGCTTGCCGATGCGCTTGCCGACGCGATGGCCCGGGAAGGAAGGACGCCCCGCCTGCTGGTCGAGGTCAATGTCGGAGACGAGCCACAGAAATCGGGGGTGCCGCGTGCCGATGCGGACCGTTTCATCGCCAGCTGCCAGGAACGTTTCGGCGCGGCGCTCGTCGGGCTGATGTGCGTGCCCCCGGCTGCCGGAGATCCGGCGCCCCATTTCGCCTGGCTCGCCGCGTGCGCGGCGCGGCACAGGCTCGCCGTGCTCTCGATGGGAATGTCGGCGGATTACGAGACCGCGATCGCGCACGGGGCGACGCATGTGCGTGTCGGCACGGCGATTTTCGGCGCCCGGGCCGGGGCTCTGCCCCAAACGCTTCCGCTGGAGCGCTGAGGACCCGCTCTCCCGTCGCGCTTAGGCGATGGCACGTCAAAAGCAGAGGCCCTGCCGCGGGGCTCAAAGACTTTGTCCCGTGCCTTGGGGCTTGCTTGCCGCGGTGCAACA
>DATKQA010000266.1:0-3000 GCA_035523835.1 Candidatus Sulfotelmatobacter sp. | reverse complement strand
CGGCATTCACGAGGAGGAGGGCGTCTCGGCTGCCCAGGTCGTGATGACCCAGCTGCACGCCGGCGGCAAGTTCGACCAGAACAGCTACAAGGTCTCCGGCGGGCTGCATGGCGTCGGCGTCTCCGTGGTGAACGCGCTCTCGGCCCTGCTCGAACTCCGCATCTGGCGGAACGGCAAGGAATATTTCATGCGCTTCCACGACGGCGAACCGGAAGCCGATCTCGCCGTGGTCGGCGAGGTGGATCATTTGAAGACCGGCACCGAGGTCACCTTCCTCGCCTCCACCGCCACCTTCACCAGGACCGAATACGATTTCGCCACTCTGGAGCACCGGCTGCGCGAGCTCGCCTTCCTCAATTCCGGCGTCAATATCGAGCTCGAGGACCTCCGCGGCGTGGAGCCGAAGCGGGTCGAGCTGCACTACGAGGGCGGCATCGAGGCCTTCGTCGACTATCTCGACCGCAACAAGATCGCGCTGCATCGCCCGCCCATCGTCATCCGCGGCGAGCGTGACGGCATCGTCATCGAAGCGGCGATGCAGTGGAACGACGGCTATCACGAGAACGTGCTCTGCTTCACCAACAACATCCCGCAGCGCGACGGCGGCACGCACCTGGCCGGCTTCCGCGCGGCGCTGACGCGGACGGTGAACGGCTATGCCGCCGAAAGCGGCATCGCCAAGAAGGAGAAGGTCACGCTCACCGGCGACGATGCGCGCGAGGGCCTGACCACGGTCCTGTCGGTCAAGGTGCCGGACCCGAAATTCTCCGCCCAGACCAAGGACAAACTGGTTTCCTCCGAGGTCCGGCCGGCGGTCGAGGGTCTGATCGGCGAGCGGCTGCAAAGCTGGTTCGAGGAGCATCCGGCCGATGCGCGCAGTATCGTCGCCAAGGTGGTCGAGGCCGCGGCGGCGCGCGAGGCGGCGCGCAAGGCGCGCGAGCTGACCCGGCGCAAGGGCGCGCTGGATATCTCCAGCCTGCCCGGCAAGCTCGCCGACTGCCAGGAGCGCGATCCGGCCAAGGCCGAGCTGTTCCTGGTGGAGGGCGATTCCGCCGGCGGCTCGGCCAAGCAGGGGCGCAACCGCGCCAACCAGGCGGTGCTGCCGCTCCGCGGCAAGATCCTCAACGTCGAGCGCGCCCGCTTCGACAAGATGCTGTCTTCGGCCGAGATCGGCACGCTCATCACCGCGCTCGGCACCGGCATCGGCCATGACGATTTCGACATAACCAAAACGCGCTACCACAAGATCATCATCATGACCGACGCCGACGTGGACGGCGCGCATATCCGCACCCTGCTGCTGACCTTCTTCTATCGCCAGATGCGGCCCCTGATCGACGCCGGCTATCTCTACATCGCCCAGCCGCCGCTCTATCGGGTCAAGCGCGGCGCATCGGAAATCTATCTGAAGGACGAGCGGGCTCTGGAAGATCATCTGTTGGAGGCAGGGCTGCAGGATGCCGTGCTCACGCTGCACGACGGCACCCAGCGCGCCGAGAAGGATCTCAAGCAGCTTGTCGAAGAGGCGCGGCTCTGCCGCCAGTTGCTGCATGCGCTGGCGCGGCGCTACGCGCAGCCGGTGGTGGAGCAGGCGGCGATCGCCGGTGCGCTGAACCCCGAAGTGCTCGGCAACCCCGAACAGGCGCGCGCGGCCGCCGACTACGTGGCACAGCGGCTCAACGTGCTGGCGGCAGAAAGCGAGCGCGGCTGGACCGGCGAGCCGATCGCCGACGGCGGGCTCCGCTTCCGTCGCGAGGTGCGCGGCGTCACCGAGACGCATGTCATCGACGGGCCGCTCATCCGCTCGGCCGAGGCGCGCAAGCTCGACCGCCTGGCCGGCGAGCTGCAGGCGGTCTATGGCCATCGCGCCCGGCTCACGCGGCGCGACCAGGAGGCGCAGGTGCACTCGCCGACCATGCTGCTCGACACGGTGATGGAGTGGGGCCGCAAGGGCATGTCGCAGCAGCGCTACAAGGGCCTCGGCGAGATGAACCCCGGGCAGCTCTGGGAGACCACGCTCGATCCGAACGTGCGCTCGCTCCTGCAGGTGAAGGTCGCCCAGGCCGACGAGGCCGACGGCATTTTCGCCACGCTCATGGGCGACGTGGTCGAGCCGCGCCGCGACTTCATCCAGTCGAACGCGCTCAGCGTCGCCAACCTGGACGTTTAACTGCCCGGCCGGCAGCCGGTCAGGCGGCGCCACTCGCCCGGCGACAGGCCATAGGCGGCGCGGAACTGCCGCGTCATATGCGCCTGGTCGGCAAAGCCCGTCGCCTGGGCGATATCCGCCAGGTTTCCTCCCCGTTGCAGCAGCGCGCGGGCCCGGTCCAGCCGGCGCAGCAGGTGAAAGCGATGCATGCTGACGCCGGAGGCGGCGCGGAATTGCCGCGCAAGCTGCCACCGGCTGAGGCCGGTCGCGGCTTCGAGCTCGCTCGCCGTCAGCTTGGCGTCGGGTCCCGCCTGCAAGCGCTCGCGGACCCGCTGCATCGCGCGCCGGTCGATGCGCCTCGCCTTGGTGGCACCGCCCGCCGCCAGCACCAGCGCGTCGGCGAGGGCGGTGAGATCGTCGACGGTCGTGATTTCGTCGTCGTCATCCGGCGCGCCATTGCCGACGATGGCGTCGATGGCAGTCCGGAGCCGCGCGTCCAGGCTCACCGGATCGGCCAGGAAGGGCAGCGTCGAGGCCTCCGTCGCGGCGGCGATGAGCGAGGGATCGATATAGGCGCTCCGATAACCGTAGCCGTGCGCCGTGCCGGGGCGGCCGTCGTGGCGTTCGTCGGGATGCAGCACGAAAACCTGACCCGGCAGGCACCGCCGCACGGCGCCGCGATAGTCGAAAAGCTGGATGCCGGTGCTGGTGATGCCGAGCGCGTAGCGGTCGTGCCGATGCGGTGTGAAAGCATGGCCACGGAAGAATACGCGCAGCCGTTCGATGCCGCGAACCGGCGCCGACGTTTCGATCCGGCTGATGCGCATGGCGCCTGCACAAACCTTCAAGAC
>DATKQA010000265.1:0-3210 GCA_035523835.1 Candidatus Sulfotelmatobacter sp. | reverse complement strand
TGGCCTTCGGGCCGATGCAATCCTCGGCGAAGCGCACGCCGTGGCCGAGCGCGGTGGCCAGCACGGCGCCGACCGGGCGCAGCGACATCTCCGGCTTCGCCTGGCCGTCGGGCCGGCCGAAATGCGAGATGACGACGACCTTGGCACCCTTGCGCGAAAGCTCGTGCAGGGTCGGCAGGATGCGGCTGATGCGCAGGTCGTCGGTGACCTTGCCGTCCTTCATCGGCACGTTGAGGTCGACGCGCACCAGGACGCGCTTGCCCTTGACGTCGAGTTCGTCGAGCGTGCGGAAACGACTCATGGCGGTGAAATCCCGGACGGCGCGGCGGCCGATCAGCCGAGCTTGCCCATCGCCACCGCCGTGTCGGACATGCGGTTGGAGAAGCCCCACTCGTTGTCGTACCAGGCGAGCACGCGCACGAGTCTGCCTTCGATGATCTGCGTCTGCGTGAGGTCGAAGGTGGCGCTGGCCGGATTGTGGTTGAAGTCGATGGAGACGAGCGGCTCGTCGGAGGCGGCGAGAATGCCCTTCAGGCGTCCCGCCGCGGCGCGCATGATCGCCTCGTTGATCTCCTTGGCGTCGGTCGCGCGCTTGGCGGTGATCACCAGGTCGATCATCGAGACGTTCGGCGTCGGCACGCGGATGGCGGTGCCGTCGAGCTTGCCCTTGAGCTCGGGCAGCACCAGGCCGATGGCGCGGGCGGCGCCGGTCGAGGTCGGGATGATCGACTGCGCCGCGCCGCGTGCGCGGCGGAGGTCCTTGTGCAGGGTGTCCTGCGTCGGCTGGTCGCCGGTATAGGGATGGATGGTGGTCATGTAGCCCTGCTCGATGCCGACCGTCTCGTGCAGCACCTGGGCGACGGGCGCCAGGCAGTTGGTGGTGCAGGAGCCGTTCGAAACCACCTTGTGCGCGGCCTGCAGCTTCTCGTGGTTCACGCCGTAGACGACGGTGAGATCGACCTCGTCGGCCGGGGCGGAGACCAAGACGCGCCGGGCGCCGGCCTCGAGGTGCTTGCCGGCGGAAGCCTTGCTGGTGAAGATGCCGGTGCACTCCAGCGCCACGTCGACCTTGAGCGCCGCCCAGGGCAGCTTCGTCGGGTCGCGCTCGGCACTCACCTTGATGTGGCCGCGGCCGTAGTCGATCCAGTCGGTGCCCGCCGTCACCGCCCCGGGAAAGCGGCCATGGATCGAATCATGGCGCAGCAGATGCGCGTTGGTTTCCACCGGGCCGAGGTCGTTGATGCCGACCACTTCGATGTCCTGGCGGCCGGACTCGTGGATGGCGCGCAATACCAGCCGGCCGATGCGGCCAAATCCGTTGATGGCGACCCGAACGGCCATGCTCTCCTCCGCTTTCTACCGTGCCTTGGTTAACGCCGAGGCCGCCGGCTTGGATGCAAATTGCGCTCGTTCTTAACGGCATTCAGCGGCGCTGACAAGCGGCCGGGCCGCAGGACTCCCGTGCCGTCGTCACAGGCCGTACGGGATCATCTTCAGAGGCGGACAATGCCGGCCGAACGCGGATCGCCGATGCGGACAATATTGCCGAAGCGCCGCTTCACCCAAGGCAGCACGTCGGCGGCCGGCAGCGCCGGGCTGACGTAGTAGCCCTGCATCTGGTCGCAGCCGATCTCGCTCAGATATTGCGCGGCGCCCTCGGTTTCGACGCCTTCTGCCACCGCCTTCATGCCGAGGTTGTGGGCGAGGTCGACGATGGTCTTGACGATGACGCGGCTGTCCGCCGATTGGGCGCATTCGGCGACGAAGGCATGGTCGATCTTGATCTCGGAGAACGGCATGCGCTGGAGCTGCACCAGCGAGGAATAGCCGGTACCGAAATCGTCGATCGACAGGCGGATGCCCTTGAGCCTGAGCCGGGCCAGGATGTCCATGGCCTGGACCGCATCGCTCATCGCTGCGCTCTCGGTCAATTCGAAGATGAGCCGGCGCGGATCGACCGCCTGCTCGCGGCAATAATTCTCCAGCCGGTCGGCGTTGGTGCGATGGTTCAGGTTGCGTGCCGAGATGTTGATGGCGATGTCTGGCGTGAGCGCGTCTTCCTGCCAGCGCTTGATCTGCTGGCAGGCTGCGGCGATCACATAGGGCGTGAAACGGTCGATCAGCGGCGACGCCTCGACGACGGGCAGGAAGCGCGTCGGCTGGATCAGGCCGCGCACCGGATGCTGCCAGCGGGCGAGCGCCTCGAAGCCGGTCAGGCTGCGGTTCGCCAGGTCGAGCTTCGGCTGATAGAACAGCACGATCTCGCCGCGGTCCATGGCCTCGGAAACCGCCTGGGGCGTCAGCCAGTCGGCGTCCGGCTTGATGTCCTCGAGCTTGGTGCGGAGATCGGCGATGCGGATCGGCTTGGCGAAGACGCCCTCGATCTTGAGGCCGCGCTCGGCGCCGAGCCGGCGCGCGGTATCGATGATCTTCTGGTCCACGCCGCTGATGATCATGATGCTGGCGCTGCAGCCGTTTTCCGCCAGCCGGCTCATCAGCTCGATGCCGTCGAGGCCGGGCATCATCAGGTCGAGGATGAGGTGCGTCGGCTGCCAGCTCCTGAGCCGCTCGAGGAACACCACGGGATCGGTGGTCACCGAGGTTTCGTAGCCGCAGCTCGCGGCCACCTTGGCGATGATGCCGCAGAGATCGGCTTCATCATCCACCACCAGCAAGCGGTTCGTGCTCATGGCATGCTTCCCTTGGGCCGGCGTCAGACACTCGCCGCCCGCGACGCACGGACACGATAAAATCACATTCTTAATGCGCCGATAACGGGTGCCATAGCGTGCAGCGGTGAGCAATCTGTGTCCGTATAAAGAGAGGAAGTGTGTTCTTTCGCAATATGTGGCATATAGTTGAGTGTATCTTGCCAGGGGTTGGGCCGGGGCCGGGTGATGGCGGAAGATGCCGCGTTCCTGTCGATGCTGCCGGCCAAGCCGGCAGATTGGCGCCTTGCCATTGCTGTCGTTGGCCTCTCGCTCCCTCTCTTCGTCATCCTTCGTCATCGCGGCCTGGTGCGCGCGCGTGCCGCTGCAGCCGGTCGCCGCCTTCATCCCGGCCTATGAAGCCGCGCTCGCCGTCATCCAAGGCGGCGCGCCGATCGATCTGATGCTGACCGACGTGGTGCTGGGCAGCGGCATGAACGGGCGCGGGCTGGCCGAGGAGGCGCGGGCGGCGGTGCCGGCGCTGAAGGTGCTCTATATGTCG